>PDZT01000329.1 GCA_002753105.1 Deltaproteobacteria bacterium YD0425bin50
GGATTTGCAGTTTTTGTTTTTCAAGATTTAACAGGTTTAATTCTTCCTGAAGGTTTTTAAGTTTAACACTTAACTGACTTTCTGGAGATTCCAGCTCTTTCTTGAGTGTTTCTATTTGAACTGTGATCTGTCGGATGGATAATTCGCGATCTTTTTGCAGGCTTTCAATTTTTAAATCCATTGCGCTGGATGGGGTTCTTGTATTCGTTTTCTTTTCATTCGATGAAATACTGTTGAGGTCAGATGTAATATGCTTGTTAAAATCATGTTGTGATCGAAGCTGTTGTATCGCAAAGTCAATTTCATTGATTTTAGCTTCTTTTTGAGTTTCTAACTGATGTAGCTGTGATGTAATTTCATTTTTTCTGTATATTTTCTGCATGTTGCATTCTGACATGTGATGCATTATCTCATTCATTTTCATCGTTAAATCAGGTCGATTCAGTTCTACCAACAGCATATCTTTTTTCACGATCTGGCCGGGCAATACATAAAATTCTTTAATTTCAACCGGATTTTCAAAATTCACAATAACTTCCCGGCTTTCTGCAATACCGTAATAGCCGTTTGATTCACGCTTGCCTCCAAGACTCATCATAATTAGTCCGAACACAGCGCACACCCATAATATATAAAGTAAAAAGCGCTCTTTCATGATTCCCCCTTAATTCCTATATAATTCCTAATTCCTAATTCGTAATTATAACTCAACCGTTGTTTCCTGAAGTAATAAATGCACATCCTGAATGGATTGGATTTGCCTTAATGCCTTGATCAATAGTTCCTTATCCTTGTCTTGCTTAAGTTTGATATGGTAGGAATAATCGAGTCGTTTTCCTTGGGCCATTTCCCGAAGGGTAATTAATGCAAATACGCGACAATATTTTTTTAACATGGATTCCAACAGTGTAGTTTCTTCGGAAAGGGTTAACAGGTTAAATCGGAGCAATCCATCAAACGTTTTGGATTTCCCAAATGGAGAATAATACAAAAACCATGCAACCATAGAAAAAACAAGACTTCCAGTGATTGCGATACTATACCCATTCACGCCACAGGCAATACCTTCTGCTAATACGGCAAACATAAACACAATATCTCTTGAATCTTTCAGATTTGTACGGAATCGAATAATAGCCAATGCGCCCATCATTCCTAAACCTGTTGCTAAACTATTGCCAATGGCCTGAATTACGGTTGCCGCAACAATGGGGCTAAGTATTAATGACTGAACATAATTTCGTGAATAGGATAAGCCTCTAAATGTTTTTTCGTATGTCATTGCAATAATTAAAGATAATACAAATGACAGCGTTGTTGCGTAAAGAATTGCAATAAAGGTTGGGTTGGGCAGTGTTGTTTGTAATGCAGACATGTCTAACATTGAGGAATCTCCTTTTTTAGAATAAGGGGCGATTTCATGAATCGCCCCATCAACTATTATTCTGTTACTGTTGGAGTTTGATTATTTTCTGTTACAGGCTGTGGCAGATTATCTAATGCTGTTGTAATTTCAGTAGCCTGTTCGCTTGTTAATAAGCCGCATCCCATGAGTTTGGTTACCAGTTCTTTCAATTTCGCATTCATCGTTGCATGAAAAACACTAGCATCAATTGCATACAATTCTAAAATTTCTGGTATCCGTTTATCTTGGATTTCAGTTTGAATCGTTGCAGCATCTTTACCGGTCATTTCAGTTAGGGCATTCATTACCATATTATCCATGAGCGGTTTCATAATCAGATGATGTGGCCCTTGGGAAACATGCCTGCCACCGTGCCCTCCCATACCATGCTGACCATGATTCTGTTTGCCTAAAAAATTCATCTGAGCAAAAGCAATCCCGACAATAAAAAAGCCACAAATCACTGTTGTTGTTACTGCGTACATCGTCTTTCTTTTCATGAGAAACCTCCTGTTTTTTTTGTAATGTTTATAAATTTATGGATGAATCTTTCATCCTTTAAGAATTTATATAGCGCACAATTATGAAGAAATTATGGAGAAATTATGGGAATGTTAAGCAGAACAATATCTAATGATTTTTGTGTCGGCGTTAATCAATGTCAACAGTAAGGCTACAGATGTTCAGATATAAATAATTGCAAAGGTGATCGATTGTAGGGGCGAATAATTATTCGCCCCTACGGCAATATGTCTTTCATCATTCATGGATGACGAGTTATTTTTTTGCCCCTTTTTTTTTAAGTAATTTGAAATTCTCGGAACATTTAAAAATTTCTGCCATCATCAATGGAGTTGCTCCACCGGCGGATTTGGCATTTACATTTGCCCCTGCTTCTATTAGAGCCTTGACTAGTTCTGTCATCTGACACTTCTGTGAAGCCCAAATCAAAGGTGTAGAACCGTTTTCATCCATGACATTGACATTTGCCCCGGATTTGATCAAAAAAATACCGAGTTCAGGAGAATTATGCGTCATGGATGCAGCAAGAAGAGGAGTAGTAGTGTGATCTCTCGAGTCTTTGGAATCTATTCGCAGACCATAGGCAAGAAAGGCTTTAGCTGCTTCAACATCTCCGTTATGCGCGCTCATCACAAATGTACTTTCAGTAAAATCACGATAACCAAGATCAAACAGCGTCTTTTCAGCCTGTTTTCGTTGTTCTGGACTGACGTCTGTCTGATAAGGCTTTACCGTAATTGGTTTACCTCCTAATAGCGCAACAATTTCCGGGTAGTCTGTACTCCACATAGCGGCATTGCGTCCGATACGATCTTTGCGTTTCGGGTCAGCTCCGGCAGTAAGCAATAGCTTGACAACATCTTTATGTCCGCCTTTTGCTGCTTCAATCAACGGCGTATAACCGTCAATTGTAGTTTTAATATTGACGTTTGCGCCTGCCTTGATTAGTAGTTTTACCACTTCAGTATGTCCTTCTCTGGATGCAAGCAAAAGCGCGTCTGCTCCTTCGTGTTGAATCTTTGCTTTGATATTGGCGCCAGCATTCAGAAGCTTATTAACCGTTGCCGTTACGCGCTCTTCATTAACTTTGAACGATATCATACGGGTATGGATTATACCGGCAGCATTGGTCAGAGCAGTATTGCCATGCAAATCAGTAGCGTTCACATCAGCTCCCGACTTTAACAGCATATCTATAGATTCAAGATTGCACAAGACAGCAGCAGAAATCAGCGGTGTTTGCCCATCATTGTTTCTGGCATTTACGTCAGCCTTTGCGTTAAGCAGTATTGAAGTACTTTTGCGACCCAGTGAAGCGCCTATAAAGAATGAAGTTTCTCCTTTCTCATTACGGGCGTCAATGTTAACTCCTGCGTCAATCAATTCTTTCATTGCCATATCTGAATCCCGATTGATCGCAACATGAAGGAGGCTTTCACCGAAACGATAAGGCGTCTTTATATCTGCACCAGATCGTATCAATAGGCGCACCATTTCCGCTTTGTTATACATGACGGCAAGCAGAATAGGGCTGCGACCGTCTGAATTTCGCTCATTGATATCCACTCCTGCTTTAATAAATTCTTCCGCTGCTTTTACATCGCCTCGCTCTGCGGCTCTGAATAGTGTGTCATTGGAAGGTCTGGGTTGCTGCACGGTACAAGCAGTCAGCATTGAAAAAATCATAACCATCCAAAAATTAAGAATAACCCTAGTGTGATGTTTTACGACACGTACATAAATAACCATAGCGCCTCCTTTGAATATAAAGTATTTTTTATTATTATGTTAAATTCCATGTGGTTGGTATATTGTTTTGATTATTACCTAATATCAACTCAACTAAGGTAAATCAAAAACAATTTATATTTTGGAGTAGCCGCCTCCTCTCCCGCGAGAGAATGGGGAGTTCGTGTAGTTACCCCATTAGTATTGATTGAGTATATTATTTATTTTATACTCTGAATCTCTGATTGTATCAATAATGGGAAAAAACGTGAGATTGACATAAAAAACGTGAATTCGACATAAAGAGATAAAGTTAGGAAGTGGCTTACTAAAGGGTTTATTTTAAATTCAACAGCATTCATATTGGCATGCTTGTTGATTAAATCAAAACAAGTAATACAAAATTATAGACTTTCAGATAATTCATTTCACAAGGCTAGAGGGAGGAGATAATACATTTTAGTATATCTCCGACCGATAACGCCGTGAAATTATTTATCTGAAAGTCTATAGTGATGCGGTATGTTTTTTAGTGGTCATATTGATCAATTTAAAAGAGGATTGGGATATGCTTACAAGTAAAAAGGGGTTTACATTGATTGAATTGATGATAGTTGTAGCTATAATCGGTATATTAGCAGCAATTGCTATTCCAAACTATATAAATTATCAATTCAAGACAAAACGTACTGAAGGTTTCATTAATTTATCTGCGATAAGAACATTAGAGATAGCGTATCAGTCTGAATATGGTACTTTTGTTGCACTAACAGCCTCTCCAGTTGATTCCGGATCTATAGGACGTGAAAAGCATCCATGGGTTGATAACGGAGGTTTTTCAACAATCGGCTGGAGGCCAATGGGCGATGTTTACGGTTCATATCTTACACAAACAGCTACAACTTCAACTATAATCGGCAGAGTATATACTGATATTGATGGTGATGGTGTTCAAGCCCGATTTCGATTTGATGAGTCACAAAATGTTAGGATGCCCTTT
>PDZT01000330.1 GCA_002753105.1 Deltaproteobacteria bacterium YD0425bin50
ATACCTGACCCTATTTTTTTTTTTTTTTTGTTCCATCTTGCTAAAAATGAAAAAATTTTTCTTCATAGACATGTTCATCCATCTCAAATGGAAGAATCTGAACGCAAACAAATGCTTTCAGATGACATGGGGAATGTGTTTATTGGACTTGTTTTAAGGAAAAACTAATGCAAAATCCTTTTAGAGATCGAATTGTTCCAGACCCTTGGCATCCTTCAGAAATAGATGTTCAGGAAATACATGAGGACATCTATAATATATGTAAAGAGGCATTGGCTACAGTACGAAAACATAAGCAAAGCTCTTCAGTTCTTATTTTTGGGGAAGCAGGTAGTGGGAAAACGCACCTGCTTAGCCGATTTAAAACGCCTCTATCTTTATTATCTTCATCACATGTCTTAATTTCAATTCGAATGCAGACAACCCGAAATCGTATTTGGCGACATATTCAAAAAACAATGATAGACAATTTATCAAAAAAAATTGATTGTCAATGGTCACAGCTTGAACTTGTACTGTATTCGCATTTGTTTTTACAATTAGATAAACAGGGTATCCATCGAATTAGTTCGAAAACCCAATTAAAAAAGTTGTTCAATAGCTTGGCAGAGGAACTTGATCTTTCTTACAATTTTTGTAGAATTTTAGAACATATTGTACAGCGAAACCATCTAAGAGCTGCTATTTCATGGTTAAAAGGGTATTCTCTTCCTGAAGCTGAGCAAAAAGCCTTAGAATTGATTTCAGAAGACACGAATAATAGTAATGAAGAAGAAATCGCGCGTGATAGAGTGCTTGAAATATGTCGATTTATCACATCACTCTTACCAATCGTGTTTTGTTTTGATCAACTTGAGGCATTACAACATGAACCCGGCGATACAAGCGGTCTTTTTGGATTTGGACAGGCAGTACGTTTTTTGTACGATCATACAGAACATGTCCTTTTTATTTCCTGTATTCAGTCATTTTTTGTGTATTATCTAAAACAACATATGATGGAACCTGATTTTGCTGCACTTTCTATTCAACAAGGCACCTTAAATCCTCTGACATTGGATCAGGTGATGTTAATCATTCAAGCGAGATTACATACAGTGAATCATTTGCCTTGGAATATACATGATCTGTTAATTGCGTTTCAGAATGATTTAAAAAATTTTATTGGCACAAATGGACGAACCGCAAGAGAAGCTCTCGGATTTTGTGCCGATCTTTTTGATTCGTGGGAAAAAGGCGTTCGTATTAACACGGGTCGGTTGCAGGCAGAACAATCCAACGAACATTTTTTAAATCAAGAAACAAAACAACGATTAGAAAATGCCCAAATGCAAGTTTCGTATGAACAAACAGATGAAATTATTGGGAATTATCTTTATAGATTAATTCACATTTTTTATGATCAATGTGCTGAACAGGATAAATTTCAAAAAAAAGATATTGAGCTATGCATGGAATCCAATAACCAGCTTATAGGTATCAGTCTGTGTAATCAGGAAGACATGATCAGCCTTTCTGCTCGATTCAAACGTTTAGATCAACTTATCCAAAAAAATATCTACCATTCTGTGGTTATTATTCGTCATCATGACCTTACGATTTCAGATAGTGCCAAAAAAACAAAAGCCTATGAACAGGTTCTTCAACAACATCCCATAGTACGTTTTATATTTCCCTCAAATGAAATCCTCGCAGCCGTTTCGGTATATGGCAGCATGATTTTTGATGCAAAATCGGGTGACTTGGTAAACTCATGGATTGCTTTAACAGAAAAAGATGTAATTACATGGATGCAAAAACATATTGATCCGCTTACCTTAAATTTTTTGAAAAACGTTATAGAAGGAAATGGTTAAGGCGCAATAACCTCACTTTCAATCACTTCAAATACAGTCTGACTCATGTCTGGCTTCCATTTTAATATTGCGCGAAGGTAAAGCGTTTGTCCTTGAGGAGATACATATTTAATTTTAGGAATTTGAATTTCTCGAAGATCCATTGAAAGGCTTGGTATATCAGATTCTTTTGAGTATTCAAAAAATAATGGATCATCATCTGGAACTGGATAGGATTTCATTGCCCATACATCAATGGATAAATTTCGCTTTTCAATAATTGACAAAAGCCTGTCTAAATAGATTTCATCAAATTCTTCTTCTAAAATAAGAACGATTCCCGCTTTTTTAGCTGTCATGATTGAATAATGAAGACTTTGTCCAATAGATTCAGCCCATTTTTCACCAAAATCAAATTCCACTGCATGAGTATCTGTAACACAATCAACACGAGTGAAATCTTCAAGAACAAATTCTGTTTGGCCATGTTGTTCAATGCACCAGTTGTCCTGATACACACTTTCAGGTAGAACATGGCCAAATGCAGAAATAGAATAAAGACAACACAAGCCCACGATGATTGACATCCACAGTTGATTCATAGCTCGACCTATTTTGAACAAACACTAAGTACCTGAGACATATCTGTATGACCTGAAAAAATGCGTTGAATTCCGTCTTGAAGCAATGTAACCATACCTTCTTCAACAGCATAATCACGAATTGCTTCTACGGTGGCTTTTGCAATAATTAGTTTTTTTACTCCATCACTTGCTTCAAGTAACTCATAGAGTCCAAGTCTTCCACGATATCCTGAATTATGACATTCTTTACATCCAGTCGCTTTGTTTAAGCGCAAACTATCTGTATAAGACAGATCATCCAGACGTTTTTTGAACATCTCTTCCCCATATAACTCGACCAGATGATCATACTCAATTTTGGAAGGCATATAGGGCGTTTTACATTTAGAACATAATGTTCTGGTAAGCCGCTGAGCTAAAATACCTAACAGGGCATCTGCAAAATTAAACGGGTCCATGCCCATGTCTATTAAACGGGTAATTGTTTCTGGTGCAGAATTGGTATGGAGTGTACTGAATACCAGATGACCTGTTAGTGATGCTTCAATGCCCATACTTACGGTTTCTTTATCCCGCATTTCTCCAACCATAATTACGTCTGGATCGGCACGTAAAAAAGCTCTCATTGCAGTTGCAAATGTAAACCCGATTTTAGGAATTACTTGTACTTGTCGAAGCCGATATTGTGTGATTTCAACAGGGTCTTCTGCTGTCCAGATTTTTCGCTGTGGCGTATTGATAAATCCCAAAGCAGAATGTAGTGTTGTGGTTTTTCCTGAACCCGTTGGGCCGACTACTAAGACAATGCCATAGGGTTTTTCAATAATTACCTGAAATTTTTGAAAGGTTTTTTCTGGCATGATTTTAGCTAAAGGGATCGGCTCACTTGAAGCCAAAATACGCATGACCACATCTTCATTGTTGCCGACTGTGGGGATAGTTGCAGTACGTAATTCAATTTCGGCATTCTCTGAAGTTTTAAACTTGATTTTTCCATCTTGAGGTTTACGACGCTCAGAAATATCGAGCGACGACATGATTTTTAATCGAGAAACCATAGCATTGATGTATCGGGAAGGAATTTTTAAAACTTCCTGACAATGGCCATCTATACGAAAACGTACCTCTGAATCTCTTTTTTTGCCATAGGATTCAATATGAATGTCTGAAGAACCTCGCTTATACGCATCTTCTATGATTTTTTGAACAAGCTGAACCACTTCACTTTCGTCACTTGGACTTGTTGTAACTTCATCATCTGTCTCTTGAGACGCGGAATCTTCTTCTTTCATTTTTTCAATCAGATCAACGTAAGATGATGCTTTTGAAATCGTACCAGCACCAGCTTTAAATGCGGCAATAAACTGTTCAATATCGTGTTTAAGAGTTAATCGAGATACAATATTTCCTATAGAAAAAATCTGTTTTATTTCCTGTAATCGCATCTGGTCTGTAGGATCATCAATCGCCACAATCAAACTTCCATTCTTTTTTTCAAGTGGCAACCATCTATGTTTATTAAAATATTCAATATTTTTTCCTTTTACTAGGTTGACAGCATCGTAACTGTTTTCCATAATATCTTCATATGAAACACCATAATAATTTGAAACAGACTGAATTAAATCTTCTTTTCGAATACGGAATTCATTCATTAACACGACCTCAAGGTCTTTTTGTTGAGTACGTGACAGAGAAATGGCACGATCAATCTCGGCTTCAGAAACAATTCCATTTTTAATTAAATGATCAAATTTGGTAGTTGCTTTTTGGGACAAACGTAAATGATTATAAAAGGCAATTCCCAAGACTTCCGTAATATCAGAAAGCAATTTTTGATCTTCAGCCGTAAAGTGATTTCCAGTTTTTTTATTGATCAACTGGATGACACCAATCAGTTTGTTTTTAAACTGGATTGGTACACACAGGATTTGCTTTGTCCTATATCCTGATTTTTTATCCCATGATGAATCAAATGAAAGTTCTGGGTCAATGGTCAACAGCTCTGTTTTATCATAAACATCCTTAATATTAACAACTGATCCGGCAGATGCAACATATCCAGCTATACTTTTTTTACTTATGGGTACACGAATTTCTTTAATCTCTTCGTCCTGTCGTTTTGCCCGTGAATAAATTTCATCTTTATTGCGGTCTTTTAAAAAAATGGTTACGACATCAGCATCGTATAATTTTAAAATTTCTTCTCTCAGACCAATGACAATT
>PDZT01000331.1 GCA_002753105.1 Deltaproteobacteria bacterium YD0425bin50
AATGCTTTCCCTGTCTCATCATGATGACAGTCACCACATTTAGCACCATAAGTCTCTACATGTTTTTTATGTGAGAATTCAACAATACCTTTGGTGTGTTTTGCATAGGCCTTGTTTTCCATCTTAATTACATCTTGAGCTGTTGTACCTGCATAAATTGCAGCGGCAATAAAAACCGATAAAACAATGCTTACTGATAAAAATAACATGTGTTTTTTTAACTTCATAAATAACGCTCCTTTTCAGTTATTGTTATAAAAGAATATCATGGTAACATGGGTTACCGACTCAGAAAAAAGTGTACGATTTATAAAAAAAAAATGAATTAATATCAAGGCAATTCTTATGGTTAAACCTTAAAAATATTTTGCTATACTTTTAAGATTATTTTAACTCACAATTATTATAAATCATAAAATTATTCGCTTGACGCAAAGGAGGATTGATGCGTATTGGTATTGGTTATGATGTACATGAGTTGGTTTTCGACAGAAAGCTTGTTCTTGGTGGTGTTACAATTCCGTTTGAAAAGGGCTTATTAGCGCATTCAGACGGTGATGTTTTGGTTCATTCAATTTGTGATGCATTGCTTGGTGCAGCAGGGTTAGGAGATATTGGTGAGCATTTCCCAGATTCTGCGCTAACCTATAAAAATATATACAGCATGGAACTTTTATCCAGAACAAAAGACATGATCACTGCAAAAGGCTATTATGTCGTCAATGTAGATAGTGTTATTATTGCTCAAGCACCTAAACTGGCAGCCTACCGACAGAGTATGCAAAACAACATCGCCCATGTTTTACATATTCCCCCTAGTGATGTGAATATTAAAGCCACCACCACTGAAGGATTAGGCATTTTTGGAAGAGGAGAAGCCATTGGCGCAAAAACAGTTGCGTTAATTGAAAAAAATTCTAACGTTGCGTAGGAAATATAAGGAAAAAACATGGCGATACGAATATACAATACCTTAACAAAACAAAAAGAAATCTTTGAACCCATAATCCCGGGAAAGGTTGGCATGTATGTTTGCGGGCCAACTGTGTATGATTCTTGTCATATTGGTCATGCAAGAGCACTTGTGGTTTTTGATGTCATTGTCAACTATTTACGGGCAACGGGCTATGACGTAACTTATATTCGTAATTTTACAGATATTGATGATAAAATTATTGATCGCGCAAATCAGTTACAGGTTTCATCCCGTGAAATTGCTGAAAAATATATTGCCGAGTTTTATGAAGATATGGATGCGATATACGTTAGCCGAGCCAATGTTGAACCCAAAGCCACAGATCATATCCAAAGTATTATTCAAATTATTGAACAGCTTATTCATAAAGGCATGGCATATCATGAAGATGGTGATGTGTTTTACTCAGTGAGCGCATTTTCTGATTATGGAAAACTGTCAGGCAGAAAACTGGAAGAAATGGAAGCAGGTGCTCGTGTTGATATTAATCCGAAAAAGAAAAATCCACTTGATTTTGCATTGTGGAAAGCAGCAAAACCTGATGAACCAAGCTGGGATAGTCCTTGGGGAAAAGGCCGTCCCGGATGGCATATAGAATGTTCTGCCATGAGTCGGCAGTATCTTGGTGATACGATTGATATTCATGGCGGCGGAAAGGACTTGATTTTTCCTCATCATGAAAATGAAATTGCTCAGTCAGAAGGGGCTTTTGGAAAATGCTTTGTTCGTTACTGGATTCATAATGGTTTCATCAATATCAATCATGAAAAAATGTCTAAATCATTAGGCAATTTTAAAACCATCAAGGATGTGCTTAAAACATATCATCCTGAAGTATTACGGTTATTTCTCATATCCAGCCATTATCGTAGTCCAATTGATTTTTCTGATAAATCAATGGACGATGCAAAATCTGTTTTAGAGCGATTGTATGCCTTATGTAAACGTTGTCTTGAGCATAAAATTTCAATACATGGTAGTGGTGACATGTCATCGTCAGAGTATTGGCCGCGTTTTTGTGAAGCAATGGATGATGATTTTAATACCGCTATAGGAATCAGTGTCTTATTTGACGCCATGCATCATGCGAATCGAATCATGGATCAATCCGTGAATATATTACAGGATGAAAATAAACCAGTTCTCCTAAGTATTTTCGAAGATATTTTTCGAATGAGTCGCATATTGGGTATTCTGAATGAAGACCCTTTAACATTTTTTGAAAAACAGAAAAGCAAAGCACTTGCTCAACAGCAAGTCGATGTGTCTATGATTGAACAGATGATTCAGGAACGCGCTTTAGCAAGAAAACAACGCGATTTTGCAAAAGCGGATCAGATTAGACAAAAGCTCCAATCTATCAACATTATTTTGGAAGATAAACCTGATGGAACAATCTGGAAAGTGAGATGAATCTATACTTTTGCACTTTTTTGTAACCTATTGAAATAACTTATTATAAAAATATGGCGATCGTCATTCCCGCGAAAGCGGGAATCCAGTAAAATCAAGGGTTCTGGATTCCTGCTTACTCAAAAATTACAAAAAGTGCAAAAGTATAGATGAATAATACAATACAATTTAATCAGACAATTTTAGCAGGACACACTAACTCAGTTTATGAGTATTACTAAAAAGTACACAAGAGGATATTTTTGATGAATACAGTAACGTTTGAAAGTAAATTATTACCAGATGGTCATCTATATTGTCCTAGTAAATTTGCTCAAAAAAAAAATGCTATGTTTAAAGTGATTGTCATATTTGATGAAAATGAAATTGGAGTATCTGAACATGATCTGGATATTTCAGCTATCAATGATAATTCAACTGATTTTCTTTCCAAAGAAGAACTCAATTATTATTTTAATCTAGAAGAATTATGAAATCATTTGAACGTGGTCAAATTTGGCTGGTAAATTTTGAGCCTAGTTTTGGACATGAATATCAAAAAATTCGCCCAGCTCTTATTATTCAGCAGGAAAAATATATTGAATCAGGTAACTTACTGACAGTTATTCCGATTTCTTCTCAAATAGCGAATCTTGAAGAGCTTGATATTTTAATAAAAATGAATTCTCAAAACAGACTAATGAAAGACTCATTTCTCAAAATTAAATATATCAGTTCATTTGACAAAAGAAGATTTATTAAACTTATCGGACTAACTGACCAAGAAACGATGTACAAAGCTGATAGAAAATTACAAATTTATATATTTGGTAAACAATATACTTAATAGCCCAAAGCCAATTTCAACAGGCTTCAATAGCTCAAGTTTAAAAGAAATATCCTTTCATGTCAGTATTTACGGTTCATTCTGAATTCTCTCCCAAAGGGGATCAGCCTAAAGCCATAGCACAGCTTTCTGATGGCGTACTCTTAGGAAAGAAATGTCAGGTTTTGCTTGGCGTTACAGGCTCAGGAAAAACCTATACAATGGCGCATGTGATTGCCAATATGAAAAAGCCAACACTGATCATTGCGCCAAATAAAACCTTAGCTGCCCAGCTTTTTAATGAATTCAAATCATTTTTTCCAAATAATGCTGTCGAATATTTTGTCAGTTATTATGACTATTACCAGCCCGAAGCCTACATCCCAACCTCAGATACCTATATCCAGAAAGATTCAGCGATTAATGAAACCATTGATAAAATGAGACATTCTGCAACCCGCTCTTTATTGTCTCGACCTGATGTTATCGTGGTTTCTAGTGTATCCTGTATTTATGGAATCGGTGCGCCAGAAGATTATTTGGAAATGCGGGTTGAATTAAACATAAATCATGAAGTCGTTAGAAATAAATTGCTCTCCGATCTTGTAGCCATACAATATGAACGAAACGATATTGATTTTTATCGGGGTGTATTTCGTGTAAGAGGAGACCGGGTTGAACTATTCCCAGCGTATGAAGAAGACAAGGCAATTCGTATTGATTTTTTTGGAGATACCATTGAAGATATTTGTGAAATTGATCCATTAACTGGAGCCGGTGGAAAACATCTTGAAACCATAACCATTTTTCCAGCAACCCATTATGTAACTCCAAAAATAAACCGTCAGGCAATTATTCAAACCATCAAACAGGAACTGAAAATACGGGTTGAACATTTTCAAAACACAAATAAACTAATAGAAGCTCAGAGAATCGAAGAACGAACCCTGTGTGATATAGAAATGCTGAACGAGTTTGGCTATTGTAATGGCATTGAAAATTACAGCCGGCATTTAACACGACGTGCGCCCGGATCACATCCACCCACTTTATTTGATTATTTTCCCAATGATTTTCTATTAATTATTGATGAAAGTCATATTACCATTCCTCAAATACGCGGTATGTTTCATGGAGACTTGTCTCGAAAAACCAATCTTGTAGAATATGGATTCAGACTCCCTTCAGCTTTAGATAACCGGCCATTACGTTTTGATGAATTTCTTAATAAACTCAATCAGGTCATTTATGTATCTGCTACGCCGGCTGAATATGAATTGGAACAGGCTTATGGAAACATTGTAGAACAAATTGTTCGGCCAACAGGGTTAATAGACCCTGAAATTGATATACGTCCAGCTACCCATCAGGTAGATGATCTGTATGAAGAAATTCAAAAACGTATTCGTATGAATGATAAAGTTCTTGTTACAACTTTGACGAAACGT
>PDZT01000332.1 GCA_002753105.1 Deltaproteobacteria bacterium YD0425bin50
CTCTTTCTCATATTGCTTTTTTTCTTTTTCCAGCCTTTTAAGTTCAGTGCGGTCAGCAGCGCCTGCAACAAGTTCTTGTAGCACTACAGCAGACATAATTAAACTTTTAGGTAAAATATCAGGTTTATAGCCTATCCAGATATTTGTATCGAATACAATATTTGCCATCTCTATAATAATCGGTTATGACGATTTTCATAGATTTTCTGCCAAGCCTTGAGCATAAGTTCATTCGCTGTTGGTTCTTGCGCATTATTAGACTTGTCATTTGCCTTTATAGGAGAATGTGTTTTTTTTTCATTTTTCTTTTCTAATTTATTGGTTGGACGATTTTTAGGTTCCAGCATAAAACCTTATCCTTTCATTTAACAAAGAAATTTTGATAACGCTCAGATAAATCAAGATAAATCTATTATTGAAACGGTAAAAAATATAGTGATAAATTCTGTAAAAAAAATCAAGAAAAATGTATGCAGGTTAGTACTGCTGCTTTTTCAATGAGTGACGGATAAAGTTCCATTTCGTTAAAATATTGTTTCGGGAGAGCAATTGCAGATTCCAACCCAGCAAGGTTACGAATTCCATGTATTCCTCCACTGCTTTGAATAATTCTTCTGTGAAGATGTAATATTTCACTCAATTTCAGATAACGCATTAACTTAATCGCTGATACAATTGTTCATTCTTCTGAATTACATAATTAACTACAGAGCTAAAATCTTCATCTTTGACACTTATCAAATCAGATATCGCGGCTTTTGCGAGATATTCTGGTAACACTCCGATTTGAGTAGCCATTTCCCGAAGTTTTTCAAATTGTCCAACAGGTAGTTCTATTACAAGTTCCATAACATATTATTTCCTTTTTCATATTCATTCATGAAAATCCTTGAATTCTATGAATCAAGGTTCAAGACAATGATGCATGGTTCAGATGATGGTGGGGAGTAAAGTTCCCCACACATAATTCTTTTATTTCCGACCTGTGATTGATTTTGGAATACGTCCAGTATGCACACATTCTGAACGAAGTCTGCGGCCAACTATTTTTTCCATCATGTGTCCAATTTTTAAAAGTTTATCCACATCAATACCCGTATCAATCCCCATTTCATCCATCATGACCACCATATCTTCTGTGGAAACGAGTCCTGTAATGGTCGGATCACTGTAATAATATTCACCTGTTCCAGCCACAGGTGATCCATCCACAAAATTTGCAGGTTGTCCGCCTGTACCGCCAAGCGACGATTCATAATGCGTAATACCCGACTGTAAGGCTGCAAGAATATTAGCAAGTCCCCAGCCTCGTGTAACATGAAAATGAGCAATATGCTTTGTTGGATCAGGAATAGCATTTAAAATCATAGAAAAATACTCATAGACTTTATTAGGGGGCGCTGAACCATCATGATCCGCATGTTCAATATCATCAGCTCCGATATCAAGCCATCGTTGAGTAAATTCAACAGCCTTTTTCATTTCTGTAGGGCCTTCAATTGGGCATCCCCAAATCGTACTTACGGTTCCGCACACTTTCATTTTGGCGTCATGAATTTTGGGGATATATTTTTCACACATGTCCCAGTATTCTTTTAAACTAATCCCAGAATTTTTTTTATGATGAGATTCACTTGTAGAAACCATGAATAAAACACGATCTGGGCCATATCCATCTGACCTAGCTTGTATTGCTCTATCAACAGCTTTTTCACGTATCGTAATGGCTGTTAATTCGGTATCCTTCAGTTTATCTTTTACGATTTTGCTTGTTCTGAGCATTTTAAAAAGCGCATCTGCATCTTTAAACTGAGGCATTCCTTTTGGATTCCCGTAGTTAGAGACCTCAATTCGCTTAAATCCTGCAAGAATAAGCTGTTCACATAGCCATAATTTAGCATCTGTTGGAATACATTTTTCTTCATGTTGAAATCCATCTCTTACAGTAATATCACCCAAAACAACTTTCTTTGGATACTTGAGTTCAGTCATGTGCCGCCTCCATTAAAATTACGAATTATAAATTATGAATTACGAATCATGGAACTATCTTATCTTAATTGTTATTCATAAGATTTATGTTTTCCGTGGTTTCCGTGGTTTAAAATCTAAAATTACCAAAATTAGGATCATCTATAGGTCGAATCAAACTCACTTCAAATGCCATAGATAACCAGTCTCTGATCTCAGAAAATTTCAACACGCCATCATTTAATATCCGCGCTCCGCAGAAAAATGGATGCGCCTCACCATCGTATTTATTGATCATTTCTTGTTTAAATGCCTCAATCTCTTCTTTGGTCATGGCTTTCCCTTGATCTTTCTGCTTTCTTTCTTCAATAGACAGTAACACACCCGCAGCGCTTCGACCACTCATTACACCGGTTCTGGCTCTCATAGTACTAAAAAGAAAATGAGGCCGATACGCTCTACCGCACATACCATAATTGGCTGCACCATTGTCCGGGCCAATGACCAGTTGAATTTTGGGTACTTGTGCACAGGATACCGCTCTAACCATATTGGCACCGTATTTTCCCATTCCCATATGCTCAGATTCAGAACCCACCATATATCCGGGAGCGCTTTGCAGAAACAAAATTGGAATTTTTTCATAAGAACAGCGCACAATCCATTCGGCTGCTTTGCGCGCAGACTCGACAAAAATAATCCCCACTCCATTGGATGCAATAACGCCTACAGGCATCCCTTTAAGTACAATTTTACCTGTAACAATATTATCGCCTCGCCCAATAGCATAATTCTGTTTATACTCAATAAATATACTGTCATCAGAAATGACTCGTAAAAAATCTCTGACCTGAATGCCTTGATTTACTGCTGCAGGCAAAATTTCATAAAGATCATCCTGACACATACGCGGAGCAACTTCGTTGAATCGATCAATGTGTATAAATTGTTTGGTATCTAAAGAAAGAATATCGCGAACCCGTTCAATGGCTTCATCCTGAGTCTGACAAAAATGGTCAGCACCGCCTGAAATACCGGTATGAACTCTTGCTCCGCCCAAGTCTTCTGCAGAAATCACTTCGCCAGTCGCCATTTTTACAAGCGGCGGGCCTCCTAAAAAAGAATACGACATTTTATCAATCATTACAGATTGACATGCCATAAATACAATATAAGCTCCGCCGGCTGTATTACCGCCAGTACTCAGCGTAATCTGCTTAAGCCCCATCGCTGACAACCGTGCCATATTATAAAACATAGAACCAAAATGCTGATCATCTGGAAAGGCATCTGCCTGCATAGGTAGAAAAACACCGCCAGAATCGGCAATATACACACAGTTTAACCCACAGCGTTCAGCAATAGCCTGTGCCCGCATGTGCTTCTTGAGAGTAATTGGGAAATAGGTACCTGCTTTAACGCGACTGTCATTGGCAACAATCATGGTCCAATTGCCATGAATTTTTCCAAGTCCAGTAACCAGTCCTGCACAGGGAACATCTGCAACTTCAGGATAATTCATTCCAAAGCCGGCAATTAATGACAGCTCGTAAAATTTAGTTCCCGGATCAATCAACTTACGAATAAGTTCTCTAACCAATTGTTTGCCTTGTTTCGCTATACGTTTTACAGCATCATCACCACCCGGCCAAATGGCTTGTTCTTCTAATTCCTGAAGTTTTTTTTCTTCATCTTTCCAAAATAGTCGATTATTTTTTCTCGTATCGTCCATAGTTTTCCTTTGTTTATTATTTGCCTTTATAGATTGGTTTTCGTTTTTCACGGAACGCGGCCAGACCTTCAAGACGGTCTTCTGTTGGGATCGTAACCCAATATGCATTGGATTCAATAGCTAAACCGGTTAGTTTGTCTGTTTCCAAACCATAATTAATTGCATATTTAGCCTGCTCAATCGCAATAGGACCGGTTTCACAAATCATTTCAGCCATTTTCATACAACTATCGATAAGATTTTCTTTTTCACAGACCTGATTGATCAAACCCATTTCTAAGGCTTCTTTGGTATCCACACGACGACCCGTGAATATGAGTTCCTTTGCTTTCCCCGGACCTATTAAACGGGGAAGTCGTTGAGTTCCACCTGCACCCGGAATAATCGCAAGCCGGGTTTCTGTAAGACCCATCGTTGCATGAGAAGCTGCAATACGAATATCTGATGCCAATAACAATTCTGTGCCGCCACCTAACGCAACACCATTGATTGCTGCAATCACGGGTTTATTCAAGTATTCAATATCTGTGAATAAATTACGAATGGTATAAATAAAGGTTTTCACTTGTGTTTCAGTCAATGTTGCCCGTTCTTTCAAATCGGCACCTGAACAAAAGGCTTTGTCTCCAGCACCGGTAATAATAACCACTCGAATTGACGGATCAAAACGAATGAGTTGCACCTGATCTCTCAGTGCGTGCAACAATGCAAAATTAAAAGAATTCATGACTTCTGGACGATTCAACGTTACAATCATGACCTGATTTTTTTGTTCTGTTAAGAGTACTTGTTCAGCCATTCCTATCTCCTTATACTTTTCCAGAAAAGTTTTTTGCTGCGTTATCGGTCGTCGATGTATTAAAATATACACCTTCCTCCCTGCTGCCTTGCCAAAATTCTTTTCTGAAAAACTATTAAAAATTAACATCCAATATGAC
>PDZT01000333.1 GCA_002753105.1 Deltaproteobacteria bacterium YD0425bin50
TCCACTCTTTTTTATTTCAATATGTTAGGTTGTTCATTCTTATTCCCGTAATACTAATTTTATCTTATCCTCAGTATGGAACTGCGAGAAAATCAACATTAATATTTCAGCATATAACCATCAAGCAAGGCATTTCTCAAAGTACAGTGAATGATATTGTACAGGATCGCAAAGGATATTTATGGATTGCAACTGAAGATGGTTTAAATAAATATGATGGCTATAGCTTCAAAGTGTATCGATATGCAAATAATAATAAGTCATCGATCCAAAATAATTACATATCTGTTTTATTTGTGGATAAAAATGGAAATCTCTGGGTTGGTACAGATGGCGGACTCCATCAATATAATGAGATTACAGATGGATTTACTTATTTTCAATATGATACCAAGAATCCTAGCGGCTTGAGTAATAATTTTATAACAAGTATCTGTCAGGATTTTTCAGGTCAATTGTGGATTGGAACGAAAGGCGGCTTGAATAGGTATGATCCTAAAACAAATACACTTTCACATGATTTGAATACCCCAAACACCCCCAAAAATCTTATTACTAAAGAGATTAATTCCTTAAATGTTGATTCGAATGGTTTACTTTGGATTGGAACTCAGGAAGGTTTATATCGATATGACCAAAACACTAATACTTACACGTATTATACAACTGATCTAAATGATATCAATTCCATTTCAAATAATTACGTGAAAAGTATTTGTGCGGACCAACATGGTTTTATATGGATCGGGACGAATGTTGGTCTAAACAGATTTGATCCTAAGCAGAATATCTTTAAACGCTATCAACATAAACCTGATGATCCAACATCGATAAGCCATAATGAAATCAGAGATATCTATGAAGACAGTTTGGGTTCACTTTGGATTGCCACATATGGTGGCGGACTTTTAAATTATGATCGGGTAAAAGACCAGTTTTTCGCTCATGAACATGTTGCCAATGACGATCTCAGTATAAGCACAAGTTATGTTCTATCGATTTATGAAGATCGTTCAGGTGTTTTATGGGTGGGTACAAATTTGGGCGGAATTAATAAATTTGTTCGTGAGTGGCAGCATTTTAATTCTTATCGAAATGATCCAATGAATCCCAATAGTTTGAGTGATAACAATATTTGGGCGATTGTTGAAGACGTTGACGGTATTCTATGGATTGGTTCTAATCGGGGCTTAGATAAAATGCATCGGTCATCTGATAGCATTGTTCATTATCAGAATATCCCCGGAAACTTAAAAAGTCTTGAAAATGATATTGTACGGGCTATTTGTATAGATAAACGTGGAACACTCTGGATTGGTACGAATGGTGCAGGGGTAGCTCGATTTGACCAAACACAAGAAGCATTTATTCACTATCAACATAACCCGGATGATCCAACGAGCTTAAGCCATAATGAAATTAGGGTAATATATGAAGATAAAAAAGGCGTGCTTTGGGTAGGAACCAATGGAGGTGGACTGAATAAATTGGATACCGCTCAGCAAAAATTTCAATCCTATCAACATGATCCATCAAACCCACATTCTTTAAGTGATAACAGTGTGTGGTCATTATTTGAGGACTCTGCGGGTCAGCTTTGGGTTGGAACAATCAACGGACTCAATCGAATGGATGCAAATACTAAGCAGTTTCAAGTGTATCAGAACAATCCTGAAAATCCTTCCACCATAAGTCATAATTGGATATTGACTATTTATGAAGACCATTTCGGCCACTTTTGGATTGGCACTGTTTCCGGATTAAACCAGCTTGACCGTTCTAAAGGAATTTTTACATATTACGGTGAAAAGGATGGTTTGTTAAATGAAGTGATCTATGGAATATTAGAAGACACTACTCGTCATTTATGGATGAGTACGAATAAAGGACTATCCAAATTCAATCTCACTACTCATACATTTAAAAATTATGAAATGGTTGCTGGTTTAGACATCAATGAATACAATGCAGGTGCATATTATCAAAGTAATCAAACCGGTGAAATGTTTTTTGGATGTATCAACGGCTTACATTCATTTTTTCCTGAAAATATTAAAGACAACCCCAAAAAACCCCCAGTTGTTATTACTGATTTTCAAATTTTTAATAAATCCGTAATAAACGATGTCAATCTTCCTTATCGAAAGGCTATTCTACAGGATAAATATGCTGTTTTATCCTATAAAGATTATGTCATTTCTTTTGAATTTTCAGCGCTTCATTTTATAAATCCCATGAAAAATGTGTATGCATATATTCTTGAAGGTTTTGAACAAAACTGGAATTATAGTGATGCATCAAGGCGATTTGCTACGTATACCAATTTACCGGGTGGAGAATATATATTTAGAATCAAAGCCGCAAACAATGATTATCTATGGAATGAAACTGGGGAAATGATTCGTATTCGAGTAATCCCGCCTTTTTGGGAAACCCTATGGTTCAAAATGATCATGCTTATCTCAATTGCATTTTTGTCTTTCACAGGTTTTAAAATTAGGATTCGTGTAATTGAAAAACAAAAGAAACGTTTGGAAATGATAGTAGAACAACGTACCATTGAATTACGTTATGCAAATCAAAACCTTGAAAAACGAAATCACTTTATTAAACAAACATTTGGCCGTTATCTTTCAGATGAGATTGTTGAAAATATACTCGAAACAGAAGAAGGCTTAAATTTAGGTGGTGAAAAAAGAGAAGTTACCATCATGATGAGTGATCTCAGAGGATTTACTGCAATTGGTGAACACTTATCTCCTGAAAAAGTTGTTGGTATTATTAACATTTATCTGGAAATCATGACCGAAATTATTATCAAATACAATGGAACCATTGATGAAATTATCGGGGATGCTTTACTTATCATCTTTGGTGCACCTATTATGCGCGATGATGATCCATTACGTGCAGTTTCCTGTGCTTTGGAAATGCAGCTTGCCATGAAAGAAGTGAATGATCGTTGTCAGCAGGCAGGATATACTGAAGTTCAAATGGGAATTGGTATCAATACAGGCAGTGTTGTTGTGGGTAATATTGGATCGAAAAAAAGAGTAAAATATGGTGTTGTTGGCAGAAATGTAAATTTAACATCTCGTATTGAGTCTTATACGGTGTCTGGACAAGTATTTATTTCTGAAAAAACGAAAGAAGCATGTGGTGATATATTACGAATCGATGATGTATTAGAGGTCATGCCTAAAGGAGTAAAACACCCTATTTTTATCTATGAAATCGGTGGGATAGGTGGAGAATATCAAATCTATTTACCAGAAAAAAAGCCGCTTGAATTAGTTGTACTTTCTTTGCCACTTCAAGTATATTTTAATGAATTAGCTGATAAACATGCATCTAATAAACTGTTTACAGGAACAATTACACAAATTTCACCTAAAGGCGCTGAAATGATTTCCCCGGTAACGGTTGAGAAATTAACGAATATTAAACTCATCCTTTCAGATTCAGGCGAAGACGGATTAACAGGGGAAATCTACGCAAAGGTAGTTCATTTACAACTCGAAAAACAAGCTATTCTGTCATTATATTTTACATCTGTTTCTCCAGATGCTGATCTGTTTATAGCAAGATTACTTCGCTATGACAATTCTTGCCGTAGGGGCGAATAATCATGCGTTTTGGGATTCTTCATAGGATGGATGCTCTTTTAACAGTTGTGCATAGTTGGATAACAATGCTTTACCTTCCTGAAATTTGTCTTGATACAACTCTCTAAATATCTCTGCATCAGGGACACCACCCTTGTTAATATAAGAAAAATAAGCCACAAATGTCTTACCTAATGCATAGGTGGTTGCAGCAGTCAATGCTGAGGAAACCGCAGTACCAAAAACTGGAATAAATTTTAAAAGCTCACGACGTAATATATTGGTAATAAAACCAACACCCAAGGCGCCGCCAATTTCGTGGATACATCGTTTATCAATGCTTAAGTTGTAAATTGATGCAATGGTATGCAGCATTTTGGCTTGTATGACGGTAACCACAGGAATATCAACAAAAGGGATTGGAATTGCTCCGCCAGCAGCAGAGGCCATTGCATATCCAATGATATGGTTATGAGCCGTTTTAGTATAAAGATCAGACAGTTGATTTTGAATATGAATGGATTGACGGACAATAGAGATCATGCCTGAAGGCAAAGCTGTTTCAATCGCTTCCCAAAGCGTATTAATCCCATAATTTACAGGTTCATATCCATCATCCAGTAACGTCAAATCAACTGGAACAAACGTTACATTCATGCCTTGAAACAGTTTACGCTGATACATAATTGACCGCGCAAGCTCAATAGGTACCCATTTATTCCAATCAGATTTGTTATAGGGATAGGGTAAAATATGATTTATATCTACATCTGGATAGCCTTCATGTAAACATGTCTGCGCAACAATGATTGGCCAGTCTGGCCGCTGGCTGACAATATGTCTAACTGCGGATAATACGGAATTTTGAGCGAGGTCCATGGCTTTCATCACGACAATCAGCAGGTGGGATTGCGATTGATATTGTGCCAAATCATCTGTTGGGTCGTAATCTGTTTCCCCAAGTCCACGCGTATCTAAAAATTTTAAAAAGCAATTGTATTGGTTAGGGAAATCATAGACATACGCTG
>PDZT01000334.1 GCA_002753105.1 Deltaproteobacteria bacterium YD0425bin50
ATGCTCCAAAATTTAGAAAAACTTTACTCTTCACAGACTTTTTTAAAAAAATAAAAAAAGAACGATACCATGATTCAAGTCAACGATCTCGTTTATGAATATCCAACTACATGTGCTCTGAATGGCGTCAGTTTTACAATTAAAAATGGATCAATTACTGCACTTGTAGGACCAAATGGTGCTGGAAAATCGACATTACTTAAATGCCTTGCAGCGTTAATAAGCCCATTTTCCGGAAGCATTCGTATCAATAAATTAGATATTTTACAATTTCCCAGAGAATGTCATCGTATTGTAGGATATTTACCTGATTTTTTTGGGCTATATGACAGCCTGAATATTAAACAATCAATGACATATTTTGCTTTGGCACATCGTGTTCCTGATGATCTCATCCCAAAACGCATCATTGAATTAGTTGAAAGCTTACATTTATCACATAAATTATATGATAAAGTCGGTAGCCTTTCGCGAGGATTAAGGCAACGTGTAGCCATAGCGCAGGCCATGATTCACAATCCGGATGTGCTGCTTTTAGATGAACCTGCATCAGGTCTAGACCCGGAAGCTCGTATTTCTCTAGGGCAATTATTTAAAGAATTAAATGCTGCTGGCAAAACATTAATTGTCTCATCCCATATCCTTGCTGAATTAAATGAATATGCCACGGACCTGCTTATTTTGAAAAATGGGAAAATTTTGGAGCATGATGTCTCTCTTGAATCTCAGGTATCTCAAAAGAAAATTCTGTGTTTGAAACTGTTCCATACACCAGAAGACCTGAAAAAAATTCTTGAATCCATTACTGGAATTCATGAAATATTAGAAATCAAAAATAATCTCATCACCTTCACTTATATGGATTCGGAGCAGAAGCAACATGAATTGTTGTTGGAAGTGTTGAAGCTTGGGTTACAAGTCATAGAGTTTTTTGAAAAAAGGCAAGGTGTTCAGGAACAATATTTACATCGTATTCAATAATACAGAATTGAAAGGACGATACGAGTGAATTTCATTAAAATGAATTCAGAATTGCGTAAATACTATTGGTTTGAAATTAATGCACATCGATTAATCCTCATGCCAATTATTTTATTTGCATACTTTCTACTCATTTTTGTCATCAAACATAGTTTTAGAGGTTCTTTGTTGACCATTCGAGACACGATCATGGTTATTTATTTTATTCTTGTGATGATTTGGGGCGGTAAACAAGCTTCAGAGTCTGTGGTTAGCGAAGTAAATGATCATACATGGGATAGTGTTCGCATGACGCCGATAACGCCGTTAGAAATGGTTATCGGTAAACTCTTTGGCCCTACCTTGTTTTGCTGGTACGGCGGACTGTTTTGCATTATTGCCTACATCATATCAATACTTTTTTTTAGCAAAACACTACTTCATTTTAAATTTTTAGGGGTTATGGCTTTAAATGGTATGATGTGTCATGCAGTGATTATTTCAATGACCCTTATTGATATTCAAAAACATGCTTCTGCAGATAAAATCGGACATTCAACCTATTCGATTCTTGGAATTTTGTTTTCTGCATGGATTTCAATTCAAGGTGCAACTGCCCTAAAAAAAACCAGATATATGGTTGAATGGTATGGAACGCATGTTTCATATATGGACATGGTATTACTTTCAGTAATATTTTTTACCATCTGGGCGCTTATTGGTTTATACCGTAATATGCGTGTACAATTGCAGTTGAATAACGGGCCATGGATATGGATTATTTTTTTATTAACCCTTTCCATTTATCTATCTGGTTTTCTTTTTATCGTTAAACCAAATCAAAATGTGTCAGGTGTTGTTCTCGGCTCTTTATATACTGGATTTTTGATTTGTCTGCTGCTTACCTATGTCATGATTTTTTGTGAATCCAAAAATAGTATTGATTTTCGTTTAATGGTGCAAAAAATTAATAAAAAACAATGGAAAGCTTTAGGGAATAGTCTGCCTATATGGTTATTAAGCTTTTTAATGAGCTGCTTTTTTTTATTGATTATTTTAATGAGTTCCATCCTAAGCCAACAAGGTGGAGTACGATTAAATGTGGCTTATTTTCATAGCGTTGTGCCATTATGGTTATTATTAAGCCTGTTTTGTTTTTTAATAAGAGACATCGGAATTATTCTATTTTTCAATTTTAAAAACAGAAAATCAGGCAAAGCAGACATTACCTCTTTTGTTTACCTGTTAATTCTCTACATTCTCATCCCATCCATTTTGTTTGCTGCAAAATGGGAAGCAGCCTTATATTTATTTTTACCTTTAATCGATACATCCATGCTATTATCTATGGTTGGGATAATGATTCAACTCGCTTTAGTGTATATCCTTCTAATTGACGTTTGGAATAAAATTACTGTGAATCATCCTTGATCCTTGATGGGCAACTGGTTATTTTATTTTCATTTGTTCTTTAAATATTTGGCTTAATTCTTTTGATCGGGAATGAGCTGAAAAAATAGCTTCAATAATAACAGATTTTATTTGCTTGGTTTGCATAACGCTTATAGCAGCCTCAGTTGTCCCACCTTTTGATGTAACATTTTTTCGTAAAGTCTCAGGGGATTCATTGGTTTTTTTTAAGAGTTCAATCGCACCCTGACAAGTGGCCAGCACTATTTCAGGCGCTTCTTCATTAGAAAATCCAAGTTGTTTTGCAGCTTCAATCATGGATTCAATAAAATAAAAGGTATATGCAGGGCCAGAGCCAGAAATTGCAGTAATTGCATGTATCTGCTCTTCACTGCACTGAATGACTTTTCCCATACATGCTAGTAGTCTATTCAGCATCTGAACGTCTTCGTCTTGAGCATATTGATTTGCACACACACCAGACACACCAGACATGACCATTGCAGGTGTATTCGGCATTACACGAATAATGGGTAAACGTTTTTGGTCAACACGAGAAAGCCCTGCATATACAATTTGTTCAATACTTTTTATCAAAATTCCTGCAGCAATCGAAACCATAAGCTTTTTTCCATGCCAAGTATGTTCAAAAACCCGCAATGTTGATAATACATCGGACATGACTTGAGGTTTCACAGCAAGGATAACAATATCTGAGTGGGTAAATACAGCATCATTTTGAGGAGTAACATTCACAGAAAATCGCTGTTTTGTATAGTCAAGACGCTGCTCATTAACATCACTTAAATAAATATCTTTTGGCATAAATAAGCCAGAATGAATAATCGCTCCAACCATTGCCTCAGCCATGTTTCCCGCACCAATAAAACCAATTGTTTGATATGCCATGAACCTATTCTCCTTAAAATTTACACAATACTGTTCATTCGTTTAACATCTTCCTGTTTACCTAAAATGACAATGATGTCGTTCGCTTCTAATTTTTCAGTAGGCATCGGATTAAATATCATGTCATTGTTTATTTTTTTTATTGCAACAATAATTATACCAAAATCTTTTCGAAGATTGCTTTGAATGAGTGTTTTACCAATTAGTGACGAATCTTTAGTTATTTGAGCTTCTTCCATGATTAAACCTAGATTGCTGTCCATCATTGCAATATCAATAAAATCAACAACTGTAGGTCTTTTTAATACTTGTGCAATGCGCCTGCCGCCCATGGTGTATGGGGATACGACCCGTGATGCTCCAGCTCGTTTCATTTTAATTTCATTTCGTTCATCAGATGCTCTTGCAACAATAAAAATACTAGGGTTCATACCTTTTGCCGTTAATGTGATGAATACATTGTTTGCATCGGAATCAACTGCCGTTACAATACCTCGAGCATTCATAATGCCAGCTTTAATAAGCGCATCTTCAGAAGTTGCATCCATTTTTAAAAACAAATAGTTCTGCTCTTCTAATTCTTCAACCGCTTCATTATCTTGTTCAATCACAATAAAGGTAATATCTTCAGCAGCAAGTTCTTTACATACAATTTTACCAATACGCCCATAACCACAAATAATATAATGGCCTTTTAATTCATTAATTAGCTTTTCCAATCGTTTTCTCCCGAATGTCTTAGATATTTCGCCTTCGACAAGCATATGCACCAAAATACCGATGGTATAGGTTCCAATACTAATACCTATAACAATCAATATTACCGTATGAATTCGACCCGAAATACTCAACGGTTTTATTTCTGAAAACCCAACACTACTAATCGTGATCATGGTCATATAAAAGGATTCAAACAACGTCATATGTTCAATCAGGAAATATCCAGCCATCCCATAAAGAATGGTTATTCCAAACAAGTTTACAAGCCGTGTTACATGATGAAGTTCAACATCAGGTTTATTTGAAATCATTATTGGCCTGTGGATTCAAGGATGAGGAATATATAGCCAAAAAATTAAGAAGAATATCAATAAAATATGAGGGATATGTATTAATATTTAAAAAAATAATATGGGTTATACATGCGTGTAACCCTATAATCATACAAACCCTTTGCAAGGGTGCTGTTTTTGAATGGATCATTTGGCATGTTTCATAACATGAATAAAAATAGATAACAGTTTACGAGAACATAAACCTGTGTCATTGCCTGATCAGACATTCTGATCAGGCATTTTTTTCATAGAGAACTAATCAAATACTGAC
>PDZT01000042.1 GCA_002753105.1 Deltaproteobacteria bacterium YD0425bin50
AAAAAAGAATTTTTTTTTTTTTTTTCGCGGGTGAAGGAAATATTGTTGAAGGAATTCAACGTGATTCGCAGGGAAAGCTCATTCCAATGACAGAAAAAATATCTGGGGATTTTATTGTTGAGTCCAGCAAAATCGAAAGTAGTAAAATGTCTCAGGATAATCAGATACTTGGCTATGTTCAGATATATATCACCAAACACTATCTAAATGAGGCTTTAAAGCATGAACTGATCAAAATTTCATGCGTCGTGGTGCTGTTGAATATATTCTTTTTATTCTTTCTTACCTTCATGCTGAGAAAAATTGTCATTATTCCAATCAAGCGTTTGCTTTCCATAGCCAAAGCTATATCCATCGGTGATCTTAGCGTCAGCGAACATGTGAATATTGACTTGTTTAATGACGACGAAATGGGACATTTAGCCAATGCGTTTATTCATATGCAAACCATTATCCAGCAGGTTCTTTCTGAAATGGGTGTGATGATTTCAGCCATTCAAAGCGGTGATTTTACAATTCGAGGCCATGCCCGTTTTTTTTCAGGTAACTGGAATTCTCTGATTGCTGGCATTAATAATCTGATTGAAGCCTTTATCTATCCATTAAATATTGCAGCTTCAGCAATTGATAGAATTTCAAAAGGCGATATCCCTGAAAAAATAACTGAAAAATTTCATGGAAATTTTAATACTATTAGTCAAAACTTGAATATTTTAATTGATTCAATGAATGAAAGCATTCGTATTGCCAATGAAATTGCCACAGGCAACACCATGGTTGAAGTACTCAAACGATCTGAAAATGATCGGCTAATGGATGCGTTTCAGCGAATGACACTGTATTTAAGCGACATGGCCGAGATTTCAAAAGCAATCGCTAAAGGCGATACCCGTCAGAGCATCCATCCAAAATCAGAAAAAGATGTTATTGGAAATGCATTTGTTCGTTTGATCGAGTATTTTCAGGATATGGCAAGAATTTCAACTCTTATTGCCAATGGAAATCTAAATTATACGCTTTTGCCAAGGTCAGAGCAGGATATTTTTGGTTATGCTTTTCAAGACATGTCCCAATACCTCAATGACCTTGCTAATGCCGCGTCTCAAATTGCGTCCGGGAATCTTAAAGTCAGTTTTTCTCCTAAATCCAAAGAGGATGTTTTAGGTAATGCGTTTTACACCATGTCCGACCAGTTGTATAAAAATTTTGAAGAAATTCAGAATACAAATAGTGCGTTGGCGCATTCCGAAACCAAATTCAGAAGCATCTTTGAAAACTCATTGGAAGGAATTTTTCAAGCCGATTTTAACGGAACACTGATCAATGCCAATCCTGCATTTGCAAGTATTTTAGGATATGAATCGACTTCTGAAATCATCAATACACTTCATTTTATCCAATCGTTGTATGTGAATCCAGATGAACGAACGAAACTCCTCAGCATTCTTGAAGAAAAAAAGCATGTCATGGGTTATGAAGTTGAATTTTATAAAAAAAACCAACAGATACTCACGGCTTCCTTATCCATCCGTATAGCATTCAATCAAATGAATGATACGCAGTATTTAGAAGGATCACTGATAGATATAACTGAAAAAAAAGAAAGAGACATTGCATTAAGAGAACGTGAGGCGGCTGAAGCATCGAACAAAGCGAAAAGCGAATTCCTTGCCAACATGAGTCATGAAATCCGAACGCCGATGAATGCGATTATTGGTCTGTCCGGTTTGGTTTTACGAACAGAACTCGCTTCAAAACAAAGGGATTATATTAATAAAATTGAAATTTCTGCGAAGTCTTTACTTGGAATTATCAATGATATCCTTGATTTTTCCAAAATTGAAGCCGGAAAGCTTGAACTGGAGTCTATAGAATTTAATTTAGACGATGTGTTATATAACCTTTCTAATCTTGTTGTAATCAAAGCTCAGGAAAAAGAATTAGAGATTATATTTAATGTGAGCAAAGATATTCCCAAATCATTGATTGGAGATCCGTTACGGCTCAGTCAGGTTATTCTGAATCTGTGTACCAATGCCATTAAATTTACTGAACAAGGCCAAATTGTTCTTAAAATTGAAAAGGAGCAATCCTATCGTCCATGGTCAAATGACACGATTATGCTTTGTTTTACTGTGTCAGATACGGGTATTGGTATGAGTCAGGAACAGGTAGAGAAGCTGTTTCAGTCGTTTACTCAGGCAGATTCTTCGACAACCCGAAAATATGGCGGAACAGGTTTAGGACTAACGATCAGTAAACATTTGGTCGAAATGATGGACGGTACAATTGAAGTTACAAGCGAGCTTGGCAAAGGCTCGACCTTCCGATTTACAGCGCAATTCTATATTGGAAAAGAAATTGCCCAGAAAACCTACATCATTCCTGAAAAAATAGCGAATATCAAAGCCATGGTTGTCGATGACAATGAAATTGCCCGTACAATGCTGGCGGATATGCTGGAAACCCTTTCCATAAAAGCTGATGTGTTTGAATCCGGTGAAAAAGCAATACAAAAATTAAGTCAATCCCCTGATAAAACTTATGATCTCATTTTTATGGATTGGAAAATGCCCGGGATGAACGGAATTGAAACCTCATATCATATCAAACGCCGTTTGAATATTTCTCATATACCGAATATTTTAATGGTGACTGCGTATGGACGTGACGAAGTTATCAAAGAAGCACAAAAAGCAGGCATAGATAATCTGTTGGTGAAGCCGGTCAATTCATCTGTGTTGTTTAACAGTATTTTAGAGGTGATGGGCGTTAGTAACATTAAGAAAGAAATCGCGTCGAAGCAAAAACCTGAAGATATTCCCGGAATGAAAGAGATCAGAGGCGCGAAGATATTGCTGGCTGAAGATAATGAATTGAATCAGCAGGTTTGCGTAGAGCTTTTAAATTATGCAGGCTTGCAGGTAACTATAGCTAACAACGGATTAGAAGTTTTGGATCTATTGAAGCAGTCCGATACTCATTTCGATCTCGTGTTAATGGATATTCAGATGCCGCACATGGATGGATATGAAGCAACACGACAGATTCGGAATCATCTTCATACGGATATTCCTGTTGTGGCGTTAACCGCACATGCTATGACAAGTGAACGTGAAAAATGTTATCAATGTGGTATGAATGGATATGTTACCAAGCCTATTGAGCCTATTGAATTGTTTTCTGCTTTAGTTCAATGGATTAAACCCGGTCAACGGGATACATCAAACGTTCCAACATATATAGTCGAAACAGAGGGCGAAGATATTCCAGAACTGCCGGGAATAAATGTTCAAAAAGGGTTGGATAGAACAGCGGGTAATACTGCGGTTTATATGAAAGTATTGAGAGGTTTTTTCAAGGATTATCAGAACTCAGCACAAAGCATCCGACAACGGATTGAAGAAGAAGAGTTTGAATTCGTTAAACGAACAGTGCATACCATCAAAGGAGTAGCGGGAAACATTGGCGCAGAGGTATTATTTGAAGCCTCAAAAAATCTGGAAACAGCTTTACATCATGACGATGAAATAGATAATGTTTTATTATTGTTGGCTGAGTTTCAAGCTGCGCTGTATCAGGTCATGTCAGGATTAGCTGTTCATTTTCAGGGGAAATCAGAAAAAACCAATACTACAACCATTCCAGCAGATAAAAATCAATCTCTTGCAGAAGCTAAAGAAATCATCGCTAACTTATTTCCCTTACTCAGAAATGGAGAAGCCGAAGCCGCTGACCTTGTTCTGAAGCTGAAAGAGATTATATCTGTAGTTAATCCGACAATATCTCTGACTCAGTTGGAAGACCATATTGACGCATTTGATTTTGATGAAGCCATTCAGGCTGTTGAAAAGATTATTACAGAATTAGATATACAAAAATTGTAGTGGTAAAATCAGTTGTCAAAAGAAGGAAACCGACATGAGACAATTTCATTCATACGGTCCTGTGGATTCACAGGAACATTTTTATGTTGAACGCAACGAATTAATTGACAAATGCAGACAGCAGCTTATTGGCAATCCAAAAAAAGACGGTCATTTTTTTACCATCTGGGCACCGCGTCAGGCTGGAAAAACATGGCTGATGCGCCAGGTGAAAAAGGAGATTGAACGGCTCTACCCGGATCAATTTAAGATCGGTATGATGTCAGTGCAGGGTGTTGTTATGAAGGATGAAGAGCCTGACGAACTCTTTTTAAAGAAACTGGGGTTATTATTTTGGGAAACCTTTCAGGTTAAATTAGATCATCAGCCAGAAACATGGGAAGATTTTAAACTTTTGTTTACGTCTGCCTACAACCTGTTTAACTCCAGATTGATTCTGTTTATCGATGAATTTGATAGCCTGCCGCCCAAAGTGATTGACCGGCTGGTTACTCTGTTTAGGGATATCTATCTCAAACGGGAAAATTATCTGATCCATGGCTTAGCACTGATCGGTGTTCGAGCAGTCCTAGGTGTGGCAAGCCATCGGGGTTCGCCGTTTAATATTCAGCGGTCACTGCATGTTCCGAATTTTACTAAAGAAGAAGTACAGGATTTATTTCAGCAGTATCAGACAGAAATCAATCAGAAAATTGAACCTGAGGTGGTGGAAACCGTTTATGATGTAACGCGGGGACAGCCGGGATTGGTGGGGTGGTTTGGCGAGCTGTTGACCGAAACGTATAATCCGGTCAAAGACAAGGTGATTGATTTGGAACAATGGAAAGATGTGTATCGGTTATCCTGCCATGTGGAATGGAATAATACCGTATTAAATTTAATCAAAAAAGCAAAAGGAGAATATCTATATCATATTATTGAGTTATTCAGCCGCTCAGATATTGCGTTTTCATTAGACGCAGAATGGTGCAGTTATTGTTATCTGAATGGTATCATTGATTTTCAAACCGAAATCAGTCCTAATGGAATTAAACTGGAAGTTTGCCGTTTTTCGTCACCTTTTATTCAGCTTCGGTTATATAATGCCCTGACATATGATTTCATCGGCGACCGGTTTCCAATTCTGGCGATTGAACCCTTAGACCGCCTGTCAGATGTGTTTGAGGGAACAGAATTCAACCTGCCTTCATTGTTAAACCGCTACAAATCCTATCTGAAACGCCTAAAAGCCAAAGGCTTAAATCCATGGAAAGAACAGCCCCGTCGAGCCGATTTGCATATTACTGAAGCAGTCGGGCATTTTCATTTGTATGCATGGTTACACCAGGTAATTGGGCGAATCTGCGTAATAAGTCCTGAGTTCCCAACCGGCAATGGCCGCGTGGATGTGCATGTAAAATGCGGAGACAAAAAAGGGATTATTGAAGTCAAGAGCTTTATCGATCGGCTTGCAGTAGAAAAATCCAAAAAACAGGCGGCAGATTATGCACTAAAATTGGGCTTACATGCAGTTACGATTGCGATGTTTGTGCCTGTAGAAGATGAAGATGTGCTGGCACAGCTAACCGATGAAGTAAACATTCAGGGCGTTCGGGTAAATACCGTTGCAATTGGATGGACTTGAAAAGATAGAGTGTTATTGAACTCAAAAAAAGAAAGAAGATTAAACGAGAAAATGTGAATTGGCTGGAAATGAATGAGGTGATACTGTAGAACGCTATAAGTTTATCTCAAACACCCTTTTATTTTCGTTCTGAATCCCTAACCAGCCTAACCCTACTTGACAGACATATATCTGTTCTTATATTTACACCGTACAAATTTGAACGACCACAATTATATAGGGAAGGCTCATTTATGGAAGATCTAAAAAAAAGCGTTGAAGAAAAAAGTATGTTGATTAACCGAATTCGTTCAGAAATGGGTCGAGTCGTGGTGGGTCAGCGTGATTTATTAGATGGATTGCTGATTGGGCTGTTTACTAAAGGCCACATTTTGATTGAAGGTGTTCCGGGATTGGCTAAAACCAGTGCTGTTAAGGCATTAGCTGATACGGTCAAAGCGAATTTTAAGCGCATCCAGTTTACACCTGACTTACTGCCCGCAGACCTCATTGGCACAGAAATGTATCGTCCACAAAGCGGTGATTTTGTCATTAAAAAAGGGCCGTTATTTCACAACATTATTTTGGCTGATGAAATCAATCGAGCGCCATCTAAAGTTCAATCCGCATTACTTGAAGCCATGCAAGAAAAACAAGTTACTATAGGAGACAATACGTTTAGCCTGCCAGATCCATTTCTGGTGTTGGCTACACAAAATCCCATAGAACAGGAAGGCACATATCCGTTGCCTGAAGCGCAAGTTGACCGGTTTATGCTGAAGATACTTATCAATTATCCAGATAAATCCGAAGAAAAAGAAATCATGCGCCGCGTTGGATTTGACACTCAGGTTACGTTGCATTCGATTATTGATCCTGATGAAATCAATAGTATCGAAAAAATTATCCGCGATATTTATATGGATGAAAAACTAAAAGAATATATCGTGGAATTGATTTTTGCTACCCGTAATCCCAAAGCATATGGTATGAATATTCAGCATTATATTCAATATGGCGCGTCTCCGCGTGCTACGATTTTTCTAAGTCTTGCTGCACGAGCCTATGCATTTCTCCAGCAAAGAGCTTATGTAACGCCTCAGGATATTAAGACCATTGCGCCTAGTGTACTTCGTCATCGGCTTATTCTTTCCTATGAAGCAGAAGCAGAAGATATTACGCCAGATCAGGTTATCGGAATGATTTTTGATTCTGTGGAAGTACCGTAATTCCCAAATCCACAAAAAACCATTTGGATGATAAGGAATAAAACGCATGTGGTTATTGGGCAAACGAAAACAAAAAGAGGCAGAGCTGAACACGTCAACTCGAGCTACGCGTGAGTTGACTCCTGAGCTGATCAAAAAAATTAAAACAGTTCATATCCGAAGCAGCCGATTGGTAAATACCATGATGGCTGGTCAGTATAAATCGGTGTTTAAAGGCTCTGGAATTGAATTTGAAAGTGTGCGTGAATATTCTCCGGGAGATGATGTCAAAAGCATTGACTGGAAAGTTTCTGCACGGATGGGCAAGCCATTTATAAAGCTCTATCAGGAAGAACGCGAAGTGATTGTCATGCTTCTGATTGACATGAGTGCTTCTGGGAATTTTGGGACAACAGATCGGCTTAAAATTGAAACAGCCGCAGAAATAGCATCTATTCTTGCGTTTAATGCAATTAAAAATAATGATAAAGTGGGTGCGATTTTTTTTACGGATCAGGTAGAAAAGTATATCCCGCCGAAAAAAGGCTCTGCACATATATGGCGGGTGATTAAGGAAATTTTTACTTACGAGCCAGTGCATCGAGGTACGGATATTGTTTCTGCAGTTCATTATTTGGGCAGCGTATGTTCAAAACGCACAGTAACGTTTGTTATTTCAGATTTTCTAACCTCAAATTACATCAAGCCGTTAAGAATTGCCTCCAAAAAACATGAAATGATCTGTATTGTTCTGCAGGATAAAGGCGAATTTGTGTTACCTCAATCTGGAATCATCATGATTGAGGATATGGAGTCAGGTCAGATGATGGCCATTGATGCATCTGATAAGCGTATCCGGCAAGTATTTGAATTGCATCAACAGGAACAGTTTAAAAAAACCTTATCTTTGTTAACTCAAAATGATATTGATTGCCTGCAGATTGCTACGCATGATTCGGTTCCAGATGCATTAACCAAATATTTCCGTATTCGGGAAAAGAGGATGAGGAAATGACACGTTTGTTCAAATTCATAGCTGTCTTGATTGGATTTTTGATGCTTTTGAGTGGGGTAGGGCAGGCACAGCAACAGCCTCCTCAACAAATGCCAATGCAGCCTCAACCCATGATTCAGTCGCCTCAGCAGATGGTGAATCCGAATCAACAGCAGCAACAACCAATTCAGCCTCTACCCCAACAGACGACCCAAGAGGTGATGCAGGATATTCATGATATTAAGCCCCTTGAAATATTTGGTATAAATCCGAAATGGTTTATGTATCTTATCTGGGCAGTTTTAGGACTCTTAGGTATTCTTTTGTTATGGATCACGTTTCGAGTTTTGATGAACAGAAAGAGAGGCGGGAAAAAATTCCAAACCGTCGTATTAAAACCAGAAGCCATTGCATTTGGCGCTCTTGATGCTTTAGAAAATGCTGAATTTTCAGATATCCGACAGTATTATTTTGAATTGTCTATGATTTTAAGAACCTATATTGAATTGCGATTTTTAATGAACGCCAAAGAAATGACCACAGAAGAATTGATTCCCCTGATTAAAGAATTACCGATTGATAAAGAAACTTCTGCTGGATTGAAAAATTTTCTGCTTACCAGCGACCCAGTAAAATTTGCAGGAAGTACTGTAGAAAGTCAGACCATGAAAAACGATTTGCAATGGGTAAGAGATTTTGTTCAAAAGACAATTCCACAACCTGATAATGCGGATAATCATACGGATAAAACGGATAAGACCCATGTTTAGATTTGAATCTCCGATTTATTTTTTACTAGTTATTGTTTTAGGTGTCATTGCCTATTACCGACATCGAAAACATCAGATTCCTGTACTTGGAGTATCTCATGTGCCTATAATTCAAGGATTAAAAGGCTCATGGGTTGTGAATACGCAACGAATAATTCGGTCACTCAAGTATTTGGCGCTGATATTGATGATTGTTGCTATGGCAAGACCGCAATGGGGAACCAAGCAGGTCAGTGTGCTGACAGAAGGCATTAATATTATTCTTGCGATTGATGTTTCTGGCAGTATGGCTGCGTTGGATTTTAAGCAAAAAGGTAAAATTGTCAACCGGCTTGAAGCTGTGAAAGGCGTTGTGCATGAGTTTATTATGAAACGCGAAGGGGATCGAATTGGTCTGGTTGTTTTTGGTACGGCGGCATTTACTCAAGTACCCTTAACACGTGATTATGATACGATTGCCTATATTCTAGACCGAGTAGAAATTGGAGCTGCTGGAGAAAATACAGCAATAGGCGATGCGATTGGGATTTCGTTAAAACGCCTACAGGATATCAAAAGTCAGTCAAATATTATTATTTTATTAACTGATGGGCAAAGTAATGCGGGTGAAATATCACCTGAAGCAGCAACAGATATTGCTGTTGAAAAAAAGATTAAAATTTACACGGTTGGCGTAGGGTCTAAAGGTGAAGTGCCATTCTTAGTCAAACATCCGGTATTTGGTGAACGGTATGTATATCAACGTGTCGATTTTGATGAAGATACCCTAAAACATATCGCATCAACAACCGGCGGGTTGTATTATAAAGCTGAACATACTGAGCAATTAGCTGATATTTACAATGCTATTGATAAATTAGAAAAAACAAAAATTGAAGTGAAAACCTTTGCTGAGTACAATGAACTGTATTTGTATTTGCTGATTCCGGCGTTTATAGTGTTGGTCATTTATTCTATTGCTATCAATACAAGGTATTTAGAAATTCCATAAGAATAGGGATGATATGAATTTTCTTCATATTCGATTATTGTTTATGATTTGGCTGATTCCATTTGTTTTACTGATGTGGATATGGGGCATGCGCCGCAGGGCAATCATTCTTAATGCGTATGCGAGCATTTACAGTCAACAACATATTTTAATGAATTGGGAGCCTAAAAGGCGCTGGTTTAAAGCTGCGCTGATCTTACTCACGTTGTTATTTATGATTATTGCGATGTCTGGACCTCAGTATGGTTACCGATGGCAGGAAATGGAACAAAAAGGCGTAGATTTAATGCTTGCCATTGATTGCTCAAGAAGTATGCTTGCTCAGGATATCAAGCCTACCCGTTTAGATCGCGCCAAAAGAGAAATTATAGACCTGTTGGCTATGCTGAAAGGCGATCGTATCGGTCTTGTTGCATTTTCAGGTATTGCTTTTTTACAATGTCCACTCACTTTGGATTATTCCACTTTTAATATTTTTTTAGAAAATCTAACGCCGGATTTTTTACCTGTAGGTGGTACGAATCTTTCAGATGCCATTACTGTAGCGATTTCGGGTTTTAATATTAAAGACAATACAGAAAAAGCGATCATTTTAATCACTGATGGAGAAAATACGGGTAAAGATGTCAAGGATGCTGTTGATGAAGCCCGAAAAGCCAATATTAAAATTTTCAGTATTGGTGTGGGTAAAGATGAAGGTATTCCTATACCTGACGCCTCAGGCGGGTTTAAAAAAGATGCAGGCGGGAATATTGTGTTAAGCAAGTTAGATGAAGCGACATTAAAGCAAATCGCTGAAAATACCAATGGCGCTTATGTACGTTCAATAGCTGGGGATATGGATTTAGATATGATTTATTCAAAACACATTAAGAAAGACATGCAAGACAAAACGCTAACTTCCAGCCGTAAAAAAGTGTGGGAAGATAGGTATCAATGGTGTTTAGCCATAGCGATTTTGTTCGGAATATGGGAACTCTTATATCCTGCAGGAAAATTCAAAAAACGTCTTATTGCGTGTATCTTCGGCTATTGTTTAGGTACATTGATGTTTATGGGTGTTGCTGAAGCTACAAACGTTTATGATACGGTACAGAAAGGTTTAGAGGCTTACAACCGTGCAGATTACGATAAGGCCTTAAAATATTTTATTGATGCTCAGCTTGAAGACCCGGAGCGTCCTGAAGTTGAATATAATTTGGGAAATGTGTATTACCGTCAGGGTGATTTTGCAAATGCTGCAAAGCATTTCAGTAAGGCGTTATCATCAGAAAATGTTCAGTTAAAACAAAGAGCGCAATACAATTTGGGAAATGCCTTGTATAGACAAGGCAAGTATGACGAAGCGATTGCAGCGTATGAAGCCGCATTAAAATTGAATTCTCAGGATAAGGATTCAAAAGAAAATCTGGAATTTGTCAAACAAGTTCAGGCACAAGTTAAAGAACAACAGGAAAAAGATAAAAATCAATGTGATAAACCGTCAGATCAAAAACAAGACGATAAGAATCAACAGCAGTCTGATGACAAAAAATCAGATGATGATACCAAAGAAAATAAAGAACAAAAAGATCAACCGTCTTCAGATGAAAACAAACAGGAAAAATCAGAGCAGGAACAGCAACAAGACAAATCACAGACTCAACAGGGAAATGAAGACGAGCAACAGCAGCAGAGCTATGGAAAAGAAATGAATGAGGATCAACAACCCTCTGGTGGAACTGATGAGCAAAAAGAACAGGAACAAAAAGAAACTCAGGCAATGGCACAAGGAGATACTCAAGACAAGCCACCTGAAGACCAAAACAATCCAAGTGCTGCTGAACGGCTTTTGAATCGACTTAAAGATCAGCCGGGGCGGGTAATGATCCCCATGTATGAAAAAAGGCAAGTTGAAAAAGACTGGTAGGAGCGTTTTATGATGTATATAAAAAATAGTCTTGGCTACACTCATCTCATGTTATGTATTATGCTATGGGCTGTTTTGGGAGCAATAGACGCACATGCGTTGGATGTTAAGGCAACAGTCGATTCGAATCAGATTCAGCTTGATGAATCGCTTCGTCTGACCATTACAACAGATCAGGAAAATGCAGAGATTGATTTATCTCCGATAACTGATTTTAAGGTTACTTCCCAAGGCACAAGCAGTCAGATTCAGATTATCAATGGGCAGTATTCCAAAACGATTCAATACACTTATGTCCTGTTTCCAACAAAAGAAGGTCAATTGCAAATACCGGGTCTTACGGTAACAGGTGGAGGTCAAACCGCTTATACTCAGGAAATCACAGTTCAGGTATCTCGGGCACCGGTTCAGACAAATGCCAATCGGGACATATTTGTTCAGGCTATTATTTCAGAAAACGAACCTTTTGTTGGCCAGACATTTTTATACTCCTTCCGATTGTATCAGGCGATTCGCGTATCCCGTGCAAATATGGAAAAACTTCCCGATTTTTCAGGATTTACATCTAAACAAATTGAAGGCAACCGAACATTTCGTCAGGTGATTTCTGGTAGGGAATATGAAGTGACGGAACTCAGCGTTGTTTTAATTGGACATCAGGCAGGGGATATGACGATTGACTCAGCTATCCTGAGATGTGATGTTCCTGTAATGCGTCAACGCAGGCCATCAGCATTTAATCCGTTTTTTGATGACAATTTTTTTGGATTTTCTCAAGTCGAACAAAAGGTATTTCGTACTGAACCCATAACCGTCCATGTCAAACCGCTGCCCACATATACAGGAACTATTCCGTTTTCTGGATTAGTCGGAACCTTTAGTTTAGACGCATCCTTAGATCAATCCTCAATTGCTGTAGGCGAATCAGCCACATTATCTATGACGATATCTGGTGTCGGCAATATTCAGGATGTCGCTGAACCCAATGTGGTCATTCCCAATGCAATCAAATTGTATAAAGACAAGCCTGAAGAAGAAGTACAAGTGAATCGCTCTGGTTTTACAGGAAAAAAAGTATATCGCATGGCGCTTGTTCCTATGGAAGCAGGTGATCATATAGTTCCACCGTTTGAATTGTGCTATTTCAATGTAAAAAACCAATCCTATGATACACTGAAGAGTCAAGAGTTTCATTTAACAGCACAAGGAACAAGTCAAAAAGATGAGCCTGTAAAGGTTTATGAAAGTGCTGAAACAAAGGCACCCAAATCTGATGTCAAAAATAAGGTGGATTTTATTACCAAAGATATTTTGACGGTGAAGTCTGATTTGAATGTGATTACCTCTCAACAAGGGCTGTCACTTGTTATTTTTTTGGTTTTGTTTTGTCTGCCTGCGTGTTTTTACTTGGTTACAGAATCTGCGATGGTGATATGGGAAAAAAAAGATGATCCTATCAAGGTATTAAGAAAGAAGGCAAAATTTGAATGTTCTCAGGCAGGTAAAACGAATATTTCGGATGATGTTTTTTTAGCATGTCTGCATAAATCACTCATATCAGCTATATATGCGAATGCCGGATTTTCTGGTGAATCTTTGACTCAGAATGAAATCCAGTCTATTTTACGATCTAAAGGCTATAAAGATACAATTGTAAACGAAGCCTCACGGTTATTCAATCAGGTAGAATCGGCTCGCTATAGCGGTTTTACGTTAAATTCCGACTTACGAAAAACGCTGTTATCAGATATTCAACAGGTCTTGAAGGAGATATTAAAATAATGTGCAGTAAAAAAAAGGGTAGGGGACATGCATGGATTATTGGGGTGATACTCATTCTGATTTGGGGAATGGCTATACTCCTTCCATCTGCATTTGCATCAGAAGATGCAAGACTTTTTTTATCTGCCGTTACAGATTATAATGAAGGAAACTACCAGCAGGCAGCAGATGCTTTTGTATCATTGGTACAAAAGGGTATTCAAAATGGAAAACTCTTTTATAATCTGGGCAATGCCTATTTTAAGCTGAATGATATTGGCCGGGCGATTCTCTGGTATGAAAAAGCACTTCAATGGATACCGAATGATCCTGATCTCCGGTTTAATTATGAATATGCTATGAGTTTTGTAAAAGAACGAGCAGACACTGCAAAAAATCCGTTATTGATGATTTTGTTGTTTTGGAAGCCTTTACTCGGAACGCGACTGATTCGATGGTTAGCTATTGGATGTAGTGTTCTGTTTTGGCTTGTGTTAATGATTCAAACCGTGCGACACGCCAACAAAATGATCTGGGTTGCATGGTTATTCTTTATTCCGAGTATGGTGTTTGGTATTACAGCGGTATATGATTATTATCATGTGTATTCCGACCCGTATGCAATTGTGCTTTCCCCTGAATTACCTATCCGTTCGGGTTTATCAGAAGATGCGAATGTCCTGTTTGTGTTACACGCTGGCACTAAGGTAAAAGTGGAACGTGAAAAGGGGGACTATTACCGCATTTATTTTTCTGAAGGCCAAATTGGATGGGTACAAAAACAGGGTATTGGGATTATTTAATTTTAAAAGTATCTGGTAATATCCACATCGCAATATCCACATCGCCAACTTCTGCTTTAACGATTTTTTTATGTTTACCAACATCCCTGAATTACACATCCGTACCACTCAACACTCTTGACAACAATTAAACAATTTGTAATAATTGTCAGAAATTTTTATCATATTCGGCTATGTCTGGCAGTGTTGCTAGCATTTTTTTATTCATATTTTTTTTAAAACAGGAGGAATGGTAAATGAAAAAAAAATCAACCTTGTTTTTATTTGTTGTTTGTATCGTATTACTTTTAACATCATTTTTTGTATGGGCAGCCGGTGCACTAACACCCGAAATTATCGTTAATCATGTCAATAAAGCTGTTCAACTGGTTGTGGATAAGGGTGAATCAGAGGCATTTAAAATGTTGACAGATCCCAATGGCGGTTGGGTTGATGGCGAACTGTACGTATTTATTTATGACTTCGGTGGAACAATTGTAGCTCATTTGAATAAAAAATTAGAAGGAAAGAATATGCTGAAAGTTAAAGATATTAAGGGGTCTAGCTTTGCTGCCGAATTTATTCAGATTGCAAAATCAACTGCTGGTGAAGGCTGGTGTGAATATTGGTGGCCAAAACCCAATGAAAAAGAGGCATCACTCAAAGCAAGCTATATTAAACGTGTTCCGGGAAAAGAACTTCTTATCGGTGTTGGCACATATGAATTTAGCGCTGATCAAGCTAGAAAAGCGACAGGAAAACCTTAATTACAAAGAATAAGTTGGTTAAGAAATTTGTTAAATAGGGGAATAATCTTTGTGAGTGAGTATATTGTTTAAACATAGGATTATCCCCTTTTATTATACTGAAATCACTTGTGATTTACGAAGGATAACCAAATGCGTATGAAGAATAGATCAGGATTTTGGGGAATCAAAACAAAAATTTTACTACTGCCGCTGTTAGGTATTTTGGCCATTATCTGGTTGCATTTATTGGGAATCATTATTACATCTAAAATTGATAAAATACTGTCGGATATCTGAAAATGTGCATCCATTGCTTTGCATTCATCTCGCATTCTTATACTTGAATCTGAATATTTAAGTAAACTGGATGATGCGATTCTTAAAAACATTAATAAATATGGTGATGAAATCAATAAAGCCATTAAATCTTCCATAGAAATTTCCCCTAATACTGTTTTCAAGAATGGTTTTACTGATATATCTCAAGCTGTATCTGAACATATTAATGTTTTTGACAAAGCCAGACAAATGGCAAATCTATTCCAATCCAATCAGCAGAACATGGCAAATCTGTTTAATGACGGTCAGTCTAATTTAGTCAAGGCAATTAATTCCATAACAAAAGAAGAGACAGACCTCATTATGTCAGGAGATTCTTTACCTGAAAATATGGTCGCATTGCGAGATGGACTCAAAGAATTTAGTGTGCTTTTTTTACGTTTTCGTATGAATATGGTTGATCTTATGGCTTTTTCAGATGAAACTGCCTATCTGACTCTAAAATCTGACTTGCTTAAAAACTTAGATATTACCACTAAAAATACAGATGGTGTTGTTGTATCCGTTAATAAACAGGAACTGTCCGACATCTGGAAAGCAATAAAAACAACGGAAGATGACGTTCGGCGTATTGAAGAAACCGTACATCAGCAGTGGTTAAACCAAAACCTGTTATTAAAACAACTGGATCAAACCACACAAAGCGTTCAAAAGATGGTTAATATCATGACAAAAGAAATTTACATAGAAGCTCAAAAATGGTCTGATCGTGGAAAATGGATTGGTCTCTTGGCAAGCATTGTTACGATCCTATTAATGATAGGTTTAAGTCTATTTATTGTTAAACAAATAACTCAGCCTGTCAATGAAATGATCAAGGGCATTGGTCAAATGGTCAAAGGCGATATGAATGTGAAAATTAACACTACATCGCGCGATGAGATTGGCCATATGGCAATGGCATTATCAGAAATGGCTGATATTCAAAAACAAAGAGCCTTGTTAACTGAATCCATTTCAAACGGAAACTTGAACCATGATGTTGGCGTTGCATCTGATCAGGATGTACTTGGAAAGGCTTTATTTAAAATGGTTCAAAATCTGAATAAGGTATTACATCAGGTACGTATCGTATCTGCTCAGGTTACTGACGGCGCTTCTCATATCTCAGGATATAGTCAGACTCTATCTCAAGGCGCCTCGGAGCAGGCCGCATCATTGCAAGAAATCACAAGTTCAATGTTACAAATTGGACAGCAAACTCAAATCAATGCTGAAAATGCGAAGAATGCAAATCAACTTGCCAGTGATACCAAGCAGACAGCAGAAAACGGTAATCAAAAAATGAAGCATATGATTACAGCTATGAATGACATCAACGACTCAGGAAGAGCCATCGCCAAAATTATTAAAACTATAGATGATATCGCGTTTCAAACCAATCTATTAGCCTTGAATGCCTCTATTGAAGCTGCCCGGGCAGGAAAACATGGCAAAGGCTTCTCGGTAGTTGCCCAAGAAGTAAGAAATTTAGCGAGTAAAAGTGCTAATGCTGCTAGTGATACAGCGGAGATGATTGACGGTGTTATTAAAAAATTAGACACGGGAACTCTTCTTTTCAGAGAAACTGCAAATGCATTGGAAGATATTTTAACTTATATCTCAAAAGTTGCTGTATTGGTCAATGAAATATCTGTTGCAAGTAATGAACAAGCTCAAGGGATTTCTCAGATTAATGTAGGTTTATCACAAATTGAACAAGTGACACAGCACAACACTGCTAATGCCGAACAAACCGCATCTGCTACCGTTGAACTTTCTCATCATGCAGATAGACTAACTAAACTACTGTTGCAGTTTAAATTAACCAATTCAAACGAAATTTGATAACAAAAAATGTCCTTTTGATTCTTTTATAAGGACTTAGATTCAATATAACGATTTATATATTCTTTTAAATCGTGAAACTGAACAGGTTTTAATATAAATGCCGTTGCGCCTAAAAGCAAAATGTCTGAAATCTGACGCGGGCCTACGACTCCTGATATCAAAATAATCGGAATATGAGATAATGCAGCATTGTTTCGCATTGTTTGAATTAATTGCCGACCATCCATTTCAGGCATCTCTACATCTGTTATAACTAAGTTTATGTCAGGATTATTCTCTAAAATATCCAGCGCAATCTTTCCGTTTTGACATTGAATTGCTACATATCCCATACGTTCGACCATTCGGGCGATGGATAATCGTGAGCTTTTTTCATCATCGACAACAACAATTTTTACCATTATTTTTTTCCTCTTTTCAACATAAAGTGATGGGCTGACTTTACGAGTTATAAAAGTTTTAATATCTCATCGGCAATTTGATCCAGTGAAACCAATCGCTCTGCTCCGCCACAAGCAAAGGCCTCTTTCGGCATTCCAAATACAACAGAGGATGCCTCATCCTGTGCCAAGGTTCTAGCACCGGACTTGCGCAATGATAGCATTCCCGTTGCCCCATCTCTGCCCATTCCCGTCAGCATAATGCCAATAGCGTAAGGACCTATATATTCTGAGGCGGATTGCATTAAAACCTCTACTGATGGACAGTGCCCACACACTGGAGAGCCTGATTCACATTTTACAACATAGGTTCCACCTGATCTGAATACGCGGGTTTGAACCCCTCCCGGTGCAATCAGCGCTCGACCCGCAATAATTCGATCGTTGTTTTCAGCCTCCTTTACCTCAACTGCACAAAGAGTATTTAAGCGTTCTGCAAATGCTCTAGTAAAACCCGGAGGCATATGCTGAACAATGACCACACCGGGAACAGAGGCAGGAAAAGATGTGAGTATCTGACGTACTGCCTCTGTACCACCTGTGGATGCGCCAATCAAGATAACTTTTTCGGAAGATGCAGAAAGTATTTTTTTAGATGGCATGGATAATGTTTGTATGGCAGATCCAGCATTTTTTGATTGCCAATGAGAAAGATTGGCGGTTGCTGCTATCTTGACTTTGGATCTTAATTCGTGAATCATAGCGGATAGACTGCGTGCAATGTCTGCCTTGGGTTTAGTGACAAAATCAACAGCCCCAGCTTCTAAGGCATCCAACGTAATTTGAGCTCCGGTATGGGTTAGAGCGCTTACCATTACTACTGGTAGAGGATATTGAGGCATAAGACGACGCAGAAAAGTCACTCCATCCATACGTGGCATCTCAACATCCAGCGTGATCACATGGGGTTTTAAGGCCACAATTTTATCTCGAGCGGCATACGGATCGGAGGCGGTACCTACAACTGTGATTTCCGGGTCAGCATCCAGTCCTCGTGATAATACCTCTCGAACCAATGCAGAATCATCTACTACCAAGACCCGTATAGATTTGGAATAGGGATGCTTTGGGTGTTGTATATTCATTATGCAAGCCTTTTATACAGATTATTCTCTCCGATATACAGCGGGCATGACATATTGATAGGATGTCAGGCTGCGATCGATACTTTCAGAATGACCAATAAAAAGATAGCCACCGGGAAGGGTAAAATTATAATACTTTTTGATCAATGTATCTCGTGTGGGTTTGTCAAAATAGATCATCACATTACGGCAAAAAATTATATGAAACGGCTTTTTAAAAGGAAATACAGGATTAACTAAATTGAATGAACGAAATATCACTTCAGCTCTCACTCGATTGACGACTTGCCACTGTTGATCGTGGGTTTGGGAAAAATATTTTAACACGATATGCTTGGGCAGGGATTTGATCTGTTCTGGACTGTATATACCCGCTTTTGCTTTTTTTAATGCATTTGCAGAAATATCAGTTGCCAAAAGTCCAATATCCCAGAGTGCATAACGGTCTCCAAAATACTCCATCATCAATATCATCAGACTGTAAGCCTCTTCACCTGTCGAGCATCCCGCACACCACACCCGAATATCCCGGCTATTTTGTGTATTTAATAAAGATGTGATTTGAGCAAATACTACATTGGTGAGAAAGTCAAAATGGGCTTTTTCTCTCAAAAAATAGGTAAAATTTGTGGAGATACGGTTAACCAGATCGATTACTGCCTGACCCGTTTGATCTTCAAGGATATATTTATAATACTCCGAGAATGTTGATAATCCCATATTTCGCATCATTCCCTGCAAGCGAGACACGAGCAAGCCTTTTTTCTGATGAGATAGAGAGATGCCAACACGATCATAAATAAGATTACGAATACGGTTGAATTCGTCGTCTGTAATGGGCAAAAAACATGCCCCAGACAATGTCATATCGGCATTTATGAATGAGAGTGCATTTGGCATATTTTTCAACAACCGTTATCAATATTTACCAAATTCATTGTCATCCAGTGCAATTAATTGTTCTGGACGTTTAGCAGGTATTGCCTTTTGAACTGGTAACTCTTTTTTTGGAGACGCAGCTTTAGATACTGAAGATAGCAATGCGTGTTGTTGAATTTGGGATCTGAAATGATGCTTCTCAACTGTGCTTTTTGGCTGACACTCAAATTCATCCGATATATTTATGGATTGCATGTTAGAGTGTATTTCATGAGCAATATCAGATTTGTTAATTCGAAATTGAGCTAACATCTGATTCAATTGAGCAGCGTGTCCTAAAAGTTGAGTAGCCGCAGCAGCAGTATGTTCAGCATTTGCGGTATTTTGTTGAGTTACTTGTTCAATCTGATTCAGTCCTTGATTGATTTGTAAGATACCTTGAGCCTGTTCATTACTCGCCGCAGCGATTTCACCTACCAAATCTGCAGTCTTGGTAATTCGGGTTACAATTTCCTGAAGAGCCTGAGCTGTGCGATTGAGGGTTTGGGTTCCGAGATCGACTTTTTTTACAGAACCATCAATAAGTTCCTCGGTTTCCTGTGCGGCTTTGGCACTTCTGGCGGCTAGATTTCTTACCTCCTGCGCTACCACGGCAAATCCTTTTCCATGCTTACCAGCACGAGCAGCTTCTACAGCAGCATTTAAAGCCAGTAAATTGGTTTGAAAAGCAATATCATCAATCGTCTTGATAATCTTAGCAATTTGATGGCTCGATGCATTGATCTGGCTCATAGCATGTAGCATTTCTTCCATCTGTTGATTACCCTTTTCAGCAGCGTTACGTGCATCAATGGCTAATTGATTTGCCTGAGTTGCATTTTCGGAATTGGTATGGGTCTGTGAACCAATCTGAGTCATGGAACTGGTTATCTGCTCCAGTGATGCTGCCTGTTCTGATGCGCCTTGAGAAAGGGATTGGCTTGAATCTGATACCTGACCAGCGCTTTCACGAACTTTTTCGGCTGACTGAAGGCCATTTTTAACGATTTCATAGAGACTTGTGACCATCTTCTGTGCTACAGGTGAAATTTGATCATCGTTAGATTTGGCATCAAAAGAAATCGTCAGATCACCATTGCCTACTTGAGAAAGAGCATCAATAAAACCTGCTAAATTATCAGCCGTAATATTTATGTATTCACTTAATTTCCCGACTTCATCATGCTGGGTAATATTCAAACGTTCCTTAAGGTACCCGCCTGAAAGCCGTACCATCAAATCCGTTGACTTTATAATCGGGTATTTTACAGTGCGTATCATAAAAATAAATAAAATAATACTGACGACCAGCCCAAAAATAACAGTGAATAGCAGTATATATATCGATTTTTTGGACACCATCATGGAGTGTTCCTGAAGTTCAGATAGTCTGACATGCTGAATATCAGTCAATTTGTCGATATATCCTCGCATTTCATCAAATTTTTCCTTAGCCATACCCATAGATAGATCAATGGACAACTGCCTGCCTTCTCTAGTATCGGTAATACGTCCATCAACAATTTGACGGGAAAGTTCCTTCCAGACTTTATACTTATCTTCGTAATTCGCTAAGGTTGCCATCTCTTCAGGAGATACTGCCAATGCCTTATAGGTTTGGAACCGATCATTAGCCTGTTTGAGGTTTTCCTCATAAGTTTCAATCAACGTTTTAAATATCGGTGCGTTAGCGTTGGTAAAAATCATTGAGCGTTCCGCCACAAGCAATTGGTAAAAGTCCCGTTCGGCTTCTAATATATTTTTAATGGCCTTGATATTAACATTAAAAGCCTGATCAAATGCCTGTTCGTTTTGTTTATGTTCAGAGTAAGCTGTATAACCCACACCCAGCATAAACAGTATCATTATACCAAAACTTACATACAGTTTGGTACCAATCTGGTAATTTTTAAAATGCCATATCATTATTCATTGCTCCCATCTTATTTGAGTTTCGGTTAATTATGAATGTACAGCATTTCAGATAAATATGCTGGTTAATTTGTAGGGGCGAACCTT
>PDZT01000043.1 GCA_002753105.1 Deltaproteobacteria bacterium YD0425bin50
CCATTTGCACTATAGATAACTTGAATATTTTGTTTAGCGCTTGCTAAGCGCAAAAAAATTAAACATATTTAAGGAGACAAATTATGAAACGAATGTTTTATCAAGTTACTTTTCCAGCAACACTCGCTGTTGTGACTATGGTGTTTATATCCGCTGTCTTTTACACAAATGCAAATCTTTCTTATGCAGATTCAGCCAAGAAGAAAACCTCAGAAGATGTCAGAACCTCTGCTGTTGACTATACTGAGGCCCGCATTAACCTGCTTCAAGATGCGCTAACCATAAGCGATGCCCAGAAAGAATTATGGAAAAACTTTACCGAGGTGATGCGTGAAAATGCGAAAGAAATGGACGCACTTACTAAAGATAGAGCTGAAAACATGAAGACGATGAACGCTATCGAGCAAATGAAATTTCACAGTCAGATGACAGAATCCCGTTTAGCTCATATGAAAAAGATGCTTCCTCCTTTTGAGGCGTTCTATGCAAGTATGACTGATGAACAAAAGAAGTTTATCGATACAATATTCCGGACAGGGAGACATGGAAAACACAAAATTGATTAATTATTAATATTATACAACTAAAGATTGTCGCTAAACCCGGCAATTGGAATTGATCCAAGAAAGGAATACCTTATATGAAAACAACAAGTACATGGAATTTAAAATCCATTGTGGGCAAGATTATGATTGGTTTTTTTTTAGTCGCAATGATTGGCAGTATAGACGTCACTCCAGTTCTCGGCAGAAACGACCACAATAATCGTATGACAAACGATAACAACGATCGTGATATGGACAGGCAAAAATATAACCACTACGATAAAAGTCATGGACGGTATTACAACGATAAGAATGGCAAGCGCCATTATCAACGTAACCACTACCTTTACGATAAAAGGCATGGCTGGTATTACAACGATAATCATGGCAAGCGTCATTATCGAGCTTATGGCTACAAAGAACGAGTTTATATTCCGCCACCAGTCATTTATGAACCGCCTCCACCTACCGGCATCCGTATATTTTTTCCACCCTTATTTTTTCATGTTGACTAACGGGATTACTTCACAGCCCGGAACCAAATACACCACAACCATAGACTCCGAAAGACATGTCGTCTTCGGAGAACAAAAATCAAAAAATTAACAGCAAGGAAAACGAAAATGCAAACAATCAATAGAGTATTTATAATGCTGGTGGCAGCGGTGGTTCTCTTAACACTATGCATGCCTGTGTACGCGAGCAGAATAGATGATCGCATCGAATTATCTGCAAAGCAGTCCTATTTGTTCAAAACCTACCTCCAAGGTGATGATATCAAAATTCAATCACTAGACGGCGCTGTCACCTTGACAGGAATGGTCTCTAGTGAATTCAACAAAACATTGGCTCAGGAGATGGTATCAGGCCTACCCGATGTCGTAAGTGTGGACAATAGGTTAGATGTCAAAGGTGCAGCCCCCACAGTAAACTCGGATGAATGGCTCCTTGATAAAGTAAACGCCACGCTCTTGTTTCATCGTAGCGTTGGAGCTAGTATAGTTGAGGTTGATGTCAAAGACAGTATTGTAACCCTGCGAGGCGATACTGCCAGTCGGTCACAAAAGGAATTAGCGACTGAATACGCCAAGGATGTTGAAGGGGTTAAAGACGTAATTAATGAGATGAGAGTGATAAAGAATTGGAAAAAAGCACAAATAAGAGATGAAAATATCGATGACGCTTCAATCACAGCACAGGTTAAGATGACATTGATGTACCATCGATCGACCAACGCTCTCAATACCAAGGTTGAGACGGATCAAGGTGTTGTAACATTGTCTGGAAAAGCTAGTAACACGGCTGAATTTGACCTTGTCACTGAACTCTCTATGGATGTGTACGGCGTGAAAAAAGTAAATAATCAGATGATCATTCAATAATCACAGTTCGAAACCAAATAGGAGTAATAACTACTATGAAAAAGAAAAATATAAATATCATTATATACAGTTTAGTTTTTTTTATGCTGATTGCTACTTTTGTAGCCTGTGCACGGACGCGTACACATGAAAGTGCAGGTGACTTCGTTGACGATTCAGCCATTACGACCAAGGTAAAATATCTGCTTGCAGCAGATGATTTCCTCAAGTCATTTCAGATCAGTGTTGAAACTTATCAGAATACAGTTCAATTGAGCGGATTTGTTAATTCTCAACATGCCGTCAATAAAGCAGGTGAAATCGTAAGAAGTGTCCAAGGGGTCAAATCCATAAAAAATAATTTGATCGTAAAATAGGCTATGTTTAACCATAACGCCATCAAAAAGGCATATATGATCACTAAAGAAACCAGTAAAGCCCCCATGTGCATAAAAAAGTGCACATGGGCATGGGCAACGAGCTGGAGCAACTCAAAAGGATCATAAATTATGAAAACAACATATACGTTGATAGGTATAATACATATCATGATCGGAATCATCGCATTTGGGTATCAGGGTATTTCATTTACGAATAGAGGTCAGGTTGTCAATCTCAGTCCTATCCACAAGACGGATGAGAAGACAAGAACGCTCCCGATTTCGCCAATTATTGGGGGCAATTCCATCGCTGGCGGCATCGTATTACTGGTTATGGGAAAGAAGAAGGAATTATGAAAGGTAAAACATGTCGATATGGAGGTTTTAATGAAGGACAAAAGAAAAGTGTTTGAAGAAAAGCTCGACGCAGACTTTAAGGAATGTAGCGTGCAAATTGCTCTACTCAAAGCCAAGGCTGAGCTTCAGGATTTGAAGACCGCTAGCGATGAAACATGGGAAGCAATCAAAACAGGCTCGGAGAAAGCATGGGCTGAAATCAAAATTGCCTATAATGATGCAGCATCGAGTTATTAAATAATAAACGATAAAATTAACTCAAACTAAAAGCTAACAGGAGGAATGGAAAAGATAGGCGAGCTCAAGGAAGTTGTGAACGAATAGAAGTGTTTAACTCAAACCAAAATCAAACATCAAACAGGAGAAATAGTCAATGAAATCAAGTATAAGAGACAACGCAGAAGGTAAAATGCACCAAGCTAAAGGTAAAATCAAGGAAGTCGCCGGAAAAATAGTTGGAAATCGCGACTTGGAAGCCAAAGGCAAAAATGAAAATTTAGACGGGAAAGTTCAAGAAAAGATAGGCGAGTTCAAGAAAGTTGTGAACGAATAGAAGTGTTTTACTCAAACCAAAATCAAACAGGAGAAATAGTCAATGAAATCAAGTATAAGAGACAACGCAGAAGGTAAAATGCACCAAGCTAAAGGTAAAATCAAGGAAGTCGCCGGGAAAATAGTTGGAAATCGCGACTTGGAAGCCAAAGGCAAACATGAAAATTTAGAGGGGAAAGCTCAAGAAAAGATAGGCGAGTTCAAGAAAGTGGTGAACGAATAGAAGTGTTTTACTCAAACCAAAAACCAAAATCAAACAGGAGAAATAGAATGAAATCAAGTACAAGAGACAACGCAGAAGGTAAAATGCACCAAGCTAAAGGTAAAATCAAGGAAGTCGCTGGGAAAATAGTTGGAAATAGCGACTTGGAAGCCAAAGGCAAAAATGAAAATTTAGCGGGGAAAGCTCAAGAAAAGATAGGCGAGTTCAAGAAAGTTGTGAACAAATAGAAGTGTTTAATTCAAACCAAAAACCAAAATCAAACAGGAGAAATAGTAATGAAATCAAGTATAAGAGACAACGCAGAAGGTAAAATGCACCAAGTTAGTGGTAAAATCAAGGAAGTTGCCGGGCAAGTAGTTGGAAATCGCGACTTGGAAGCCAAAGGCAAAAATGAAAATTTAGACGGGAAAGTTCAAGAAAAGATGGGCGAGATCAAGGAAGCTGTGGGCAGATAGATGTGCTTTTTTGAAATTATTTTTTGAACATTTTTAAACAAAGACAGCCAGCCGGGGCTTAGAATACCGGCTAAACTTTAAAAGAAAATAAAACTGGCCGACTGTCGGGTAATTCATAATTTCGACAGCCCCAAAAAATCTAAAGCAAATTGAAAGGAGAATGTTATGTTATGGACAATTGCAGTAGTATTGACAATACTGTGGCTGCTGGGATTTGTGAGCAGTTACACGATGGGAGGGTTTATTCATATCCTACTTGTGATTGCCGTTATTGTTGTGGCAATCAATTTCATCCAAGGTCAGAGAATAACGTAAAAGGCAGAAAAGCCGATGGTCTCCATTGGAATTCTTCTGCGATATCATCGGATTTTTGGGATTTTTGCGTTATAGAAAGGAGTATTACGATGCGAAACTTTATTATTATGCTGCTTATAACAGTGTTTTTTCCATTTATTGTAGGATTTAGCGACGATAGGAATATCGATCAGGTCACCGTCCAAAAAACCATTCTCTTCCCTGAGGGTCAAATATTTTACCCACCGATGGCTAACCCCAAGGAGCCTCGTACTCATATCACTTACCTTCGTCTCGATCTTCCTGATGACAAAATTAACATCGGATCGGTTGGGTTTGGCGATAGCTTTGGTCTGGTACGATGGCCCGGCATGGGCGAGGATAGCGCTTGGCAAATAAGTATTAGCGGTGCAGTACTCGCACAGTTCAATTTGGATGCCGATTCCATGGACCTGATAAACGCTGACTATATTATCGGCTTTCCACTAAGCTATCGAAATGGTTTCTGGTCAGCTCGGGCGCGTATTTTTCACCAGTCTTCCCATTTGGGAGACGAGTTTCTTCTCCTCCCCCAGAGCCCAGAGCTAAAGATGACACGGCTGAATTTAAGCTTCGAAACCATTGAACTGCTTGGCGCTTTGGAGTGGGCCGGATTTCAGTTCACCGCAGGTCCTTCATATATTATTCATACCGACTCCGACCTCAAGCCTTTCAGTGCACAGGCGGGCTTTGATTATCAAAGTAGAAAGCCTGTCTTCAAACCGACCATGCGCATGTTCGTCGGATTTCTGTACCATTCATGGGAGGAAACTGATTGGAATTCAGATTATAATGTAAAACTCGGCATCAATATCCGCAGCCCATATACCGAAAAACGGGCCATTCAGGTTTTCGGCGAATATTACCACGGCAATCTCCCATTTGGACAGTTTTACAAATTAGAGTCAGAGTACTGGGGCATTGGAATTAACGTATCATTTTGAGTACATTAAAATACATCGAAAAAAGTTCTAAGTGATAAGGAGAAAATGATGAAAACAAAAGTAGGCTTGTGGATGGATCATCGAAAGGCTGTGATCGTTACTATTACGGATAAAGGGGAAGAAACAAAGCTGATAAACTCAAATGTTGAAAAGCAACTTCGCCGTGAGGGTGATTCACCACTTAAGGGTTCATATGAATCACAGCAAGTTCCGTCAGATACTGATCGCGAGTCAAGGTTAACGGGGAATCTCAACATTTACTACGATGAGGTAATTGCGTCTATTCACGGCGCAGAGTTTATTTTTATATTTGGTCCCGGGGAGGCTAAGGGCGAGTTGAAAAAACGGATCGATAAAGGTGAACTGAAAGAGCACATCGTCGGCGTTGAAACAGTTGACAAGATGACAGACCCCCAAATTTTGATGAAAGTTCGACAGTACTTTCAAGAAAATATTAATCCTCAAAACGATCGAATTAAATCCACCTAAGATTCAAATGATTTCATGGATGAAAATGAAGAAATAAGGAAATCATGAAAAATGAAAACGGTAAACATCAGCCCTGTAGGCAAATCCATAGCGACAGCTAATGATTTGTCAGTAATACCTCCTCCGATGGAGCCTCAGTTGAAAAATCGAGGCATCCTTCGGAGAGGAATCATATGGCTGATTGTCGTACTTCTCATCGTGAGTTCAGGTGTGTTTGGGTTGTTATGGTTTTTTGGCAAAGACAAGGTTCTCTATGTAACCGCTACCGTCGAACTCGGAAATATAGAAAGTACGGTCGTGGCTGCGGGAATAGTTCAGCCCATTAAGTATGTTGATGTCGGGGCTCAGACTTCAGGTAAACTTAAATCGTTGAAGGTTAAGTGCGGTGATCAGGTTAAAGAGAACCAGTTACTCGCGGAAATTGATCCGGCACTTGCGGACACAGCTCTTACAGCGGCCAATGCAACGCTTGAAAACATGACCTCACAGCGTTCCGTGAAACAAGCACAACTTGTACTCGCAAAAATGCAGCGAAATCGCAACGACGAACTATTTGCGGAGCAACTAATCTCCGCTAACGACCGTGATATTACCCGGGCCAATTACGATGTCGCTTTCGCCGAGGTAACTTCGCTTTCAGCTCAGATGAAACAAGCTACGGCAACGACAGACACTGCTAAAGCTAATCTGGGTTATACCAAAATTACAGCGCCGATAACTGGAGAAGTCGTTTCCATTAGCATTCTGGAAGGACAAACACTCAACGCTAATCAGCAGGCACCGAATATATTGCGGATTGCCGATATGAGAACCATGATAGTCTGGACGCAAGTATCGGAAGCAGACATTGCCCGCGTCAAGATCGGGCAGGATGTTTATTTTACAGTCCTTGGTCAGTCCCTGCGTTGGAACGGAAAGATTAAGCAAATCCTTCCGACCCCAGAACTGATCAATAACGTGGTATTCTACGACGTGCTGTTCGATATTCCGAATCCCGAACGTAAACTGAATATTCAGATGACGGCGCAAGTCTTCATTGTATTGGCTCAGGCAAAGAACGTTTTGATGATACAGACCGCCGCCATCGGAAATGCAAATGAAGGCGATGAAATCAAGGTACAAGTTTTAAAATCCGATGGAAGCATCGAACTGCGTGCGATCAAAATCGGCATCAAAAGCGAAATCGCTGCGGAGGTAACGGATGGTCTCAAGGAAAAGGAACAAGTCGTTATCAGGGAAATCACGTCGAATGGGAATACAAAAAGTGCGTTAAACCTTGGGAGAAGACGATAATGTCGTCATCATTTCTCGAATTGAATGCTATCAGCCGTACTTATACATCAGGCGGGGAACCGTTAACAGTTCTTAAAGAAGTAAGTTTGGTAATTCAGAGCGGGGAATTCATGGCCATTATGGGTGCATCTGGATCAGGTAAGTCCACGCTCATGAACATCATCGGCTGTCTTGACAAGCCGTCGAACGGCACTTATTTTATCCGAGGAGTTGAAGTCGCAAGGCTTAACGGAGATGAATTAGCAGCACTACGGCGTGATACTTTTGGCTTCATCTTCCAGCGTTACAACCTTATGCCCGATCTGAGTGCCGTTGAAAACGCAGAAGTCCCAGCAGTTTATTGCGGCATGTCAAAAACGAATCGAGAGAAGCACGCTAGTGATTTATTACAAGAACTCGGACTTAGTCATCGACTGAATCATTATCCTAGTCAGCTATCCGGTGGTCAGCAACAGCGCGTAAGCATTGCCCGAGCGCTTATGAACGGCGGACCAGTAATCCTTGCCGATGAACCTACAGGAGCAATCGACAGCCAGGGCGGCAAGGAAGTCATGAATATTTTGAAAAATTTACATGGGCAGGGACACACGATCATTTTAGTAACCCATGACAGCGATATCGCTGCTTACGCCAACCGAATCGTTCGCATTACAGATGGGCGTATCGTAGCCGATGAGCAGCACCAGAAAGAGGATTCAGGTCAGCATGAAAAGAGTGTTGAAACGTTAAAAAAAGTCAAGCCGGGAGTGGCTGTTCTTGGCGAATCTCTAAAGATGGCCATACGTTCGCTGGTTCACAATCGGATGCGAACCGCACTGACTATGCTGGGTATCATCATTGGCGTTGCATCGGTGGTAACTCTAATGGCGATTGGAAACGGTGCGAAACAGGATGTTCTCGAACGCATTCAGGCAATGGGCACTGACCTATTGACAATTGAGCGCGGAACGCGTTCTAGTCAACACGTCTCAGGCGGAACCGTAACCAGTTTTTTGCCTGAAGATTTGCCATCCATTGATAGTGTACCGGGTGTCGCCATGGCGATTCCAGAAACGGAATTGTCTTCGCTGCTGCGGTTTGGAAACCAGGATATGATGGTCACGGTTGTCGGAACCGGAGAAGATTTTCCGCAGGTACATGATTGGCCGACCCAATCCGGCGTGTTCTTCACGGCGGAACACGTTAAGCGCTATGCCCAAGTCGTAACACTTGGTCAGACCGTAACAAAAAATTTATTCCCAAATGGCTCGAATCCTCTTGGCCAGTATGTGCTCATTAACAACGCTCCTTTCATGGTTATTGGCGTACAGAGCAGTAAAGGATCGACCTCACGCGGAGACGATAGGGATAATGCCGCATGGTTGCCATACACAACGGCCGGAGCGCGTATTTTTGGACAACGCTTTTTTAGGCATATCATTGTGAGAGTGAAGCCGGGAGCGGACATGAGCGTTGTACAAGCTGGACTTCATACGCTGTTAATCGACCGCCATGGTAAGGAAGACTTTAACATCCGAAACATGGCCGATACCATAGCAACAGCTAATGAAACGCAGAATACACTCACGTATCTGCTGGCTTCAATTGCCGTGATCTCGCTTGTTGTTGGAGGCATTGGAGTTATGAATATTATGCTGGTCTCTGTTACCGAACGGACTCGTGAAATCGGCATCCGTATGGCGATTGGCGCACGGAGATTTGATGTGTTGTTTCAATTTCTTACCGAGGCAGTTATGGTCTGCTTTATTGGCGGAATTGCTGGTGTTGTCATCGGTATTAGTGGCGGTTTATTTACTTCTGCGATTTCAGGCTGGCGAGTAATTTTCACAGTTACACCAGTAGTCATTTCCTTCGCCTGTGCTTTTCTGACGGGTATTATCTTTGGCTATATTCCAGCAAGAAAAGCCGCACAACTAGACCCCATTGAAGCTCTATCTCGGGAATGATAATCACAACTCTCGGAAGAAAAACACAAAATCCAAACAGGTAACATGATGAAAACAAAGATTATTTTCATAGTGATAGTAACGATCATATCCCCTTTAACTACAATGGCACTCAATCTACCAGAAAATGGTGACACACTAAATCTTCAACAATGTATCGCTATTGCCCTCCAGAAACATGCTTGCCTCAAGTCATCCGCAGGCACAATAAAGGTTAATGAGAGCAAGATTGGACAGGTGAAAGCTAACTATTATCCTCAGATAAACTGGTCAACAAGCTACCAGAAAATCGGATCCACATCACCGCACGGAAGCAGCACGGACTCTAACAATCAATATTCGACCGATGTTAAACTCGGAATAACCCTTTTTGATTTTGGAAAAACGTCCACCCAGGTCAGAATCCAGAATCTGACCCTCAACGCATCCCGGTTTGATTTTGACGATGTTACAGCCCAAGTCGTTCTGAACGTAAAAAATGCCTATTATAATCTTCTTCAGACCCAGCGGAATTTAGAAGTTGCCGTCGATACGATGAACCAGTTTCAACAGCATCTTGATCAGGCAAAAGCTTTTTTTCGCATCGGTACTAAACCCAAATTTGACGTTACCAAGGCTGAAGTTGATCTCGGCAATACCAGACTTAATTTTATGAAAGCGAAAAGCTTCTTGCGTATTGCTTTGATTACCTTGAAGAACGCCATGGGTATTCCTGAAAATGCCGACTTCACCATTATCGACAATCTTGACTTTGAGAAAAGTGACCTGAAATTAAACGATGTCTTGAATATGGCCTATGCCAATCGCCCAAATTTGCAATCCCTCATTGCTAAGCGGGATGCCTCGGAACTCTCGATTGATCTGGCTCGAATGAATTACTTCCCCATTTTGTCGGGAATCGCTGAATACGGACATTCCGGAACTGACTTTCCCCTTGATAACAGTTGGAATATAGGTGCAACACTAAGTTTTCCTCTCTTCACCGGCCAATCAACCAAATACCAGATCGATGAAGCCATGGCCAATCTTGAGGTTATCAAGGCAAACGAGGATATCATCCGGCAGGAAATCTTTCTATATGTTCAGCAGTCTTATGTGAACGTTCAGGACGCAGCAGAACAAATATCAGTTGCTAAAATGACCGTAATCCAAGCCAAGGAAAACTATAATATAGCCTCGGGGCGCTACAGAATGGGTATGGGTAGTCCCATTGAAGTCGCCGATGCCACGATCACTCTCAATAACGCTAGAGCCACATTGAACTCGGCGTTATATAATTATAAAACGGCTCAAGCCGCGCTAGAAAATGCAATGGGAGCAAAACCATGAAAACTATCCCTCAATATGTTGAGGTTTCCACCAAATATTGAGGCTAAACGAATCATTTTATACTTTTCAACTGTTCCCTTTTTATTAATCGAATCCCCTGTTTTATAAGAATCATTCCAATCTGTTGATTTTTTTTCGGCTATTGGCAGACCATTTGCTGTTAATAATATAGAAGTTTAGATATTCAATTTCAATTGTGAAATTTAATATCTGAATATCTATAGTTAGAAAGGAGGCTAGATAACCATGCAAATAAATTTATCACCACAACCAATAGTTGCTCTAATCGCAGGGATATTGATTTTGGTAGCACCGAAACTATTGAATTATACCATTGCCATCTATCTTATTGTAATTGGCATTATCGGATTGATCCGATGATTTACCATTTACCACACATAACACCAATGGGATCAAAAAATGTCATATATGACCATTTGGTAATATATAGCCTTTTTTATATGGTCATAAATGACAGCCTGTAAATATTTTTTAAACACATTATTCTTATAATTCCTAATGTTGGGTAAGGCGACGCTAAGTGTTAGATACATGGCACAAAGAATGCTCTCTATAATAGAGAGGTTTCAAAAGAAAAAACGAAATTCAAAAAAAGGAGTACCTATGTTAATCAAAGCTAAAACATTAAAGGGTTTCACTTTAAAGAGTCTCGACGGAGAAATAGGAAAGGTTAAACAATGCTACTTCGATGACCAGTATTGGACGATTCGTTATCTGATCGTTGACACAGGAGACTGGCTTACGAGCAGGCAGGTGTTAATCTCCCCGTATGCGTTGATCTCAGTGATTAAAGAAGAAGAACACATCAGTATCGATTTGACCAAAAAGCAGATTGAGGACAGTCCGTCCTTGGACGCTGACAAGCCCGTTTCGCGCGTATTCGAGGATGACTACTATGGATATTATGGATACCCGATGTATACGGAAGGCCCAAACATGTGGGGACATTATCACTATATTGTGCGGGACCATGAAAAATGGAAAGTAGCCTTACAAGTTGAAAAAAAATCGTGGGATCCTCATTTGCGCAGCACTAACGAAGTTATTGGTTATCACATTCAAGCCTCAGACGGAGAAATTGGACACGTCGAGGATTTTATTATCGAAGACAATACGTGGTCGATTCGTTATCTAATCGTAAATACACACAACTGGTGGCCTGGTAAAAAGGTACTTGTTTCACCTCCATGGATAGAGCGAGTTAGTTGGAATGAGTCCAAAGTCTTCTTCAATATTCCACGCGAGATCATAAAGCAGTCTCCTGAATATTCTGAGGAATATCTTCTAACTCGGGATTATGAGGCTCTACTGCATCGGCATTACAATCGTCAAGAATACTGGATCGATGAACCTGCCAATTAGCATTTTTATTGAAGAAAAGAAGAGAAAATAATTTTTACATGCATGATTGCTCGACTGTGAAGAGTAGAACATGCGTTCTACTGAAGCGGTCGAGCTGTTTTATCCCAAGTCAATAAATGGGGTCGGAGCTCATCAAACTTTAAGTTAACTCAACGCATATTGCTTGCGTTGAATAGATCCGACCTACCACACACCACAAGTTCATGAGTTTATTAATAAAGATATGGAAAAATTATGGAGCTTCTTGCAAAATTAAAAATCAAATAGAATTTATTGTATGATTTTAATTTTAATTTTGTAAGAACCTCTTAAATAAAGTGTTTTCCGAGCTTGTAGGTTTAAGATACATTAAAATAAAATTATTTAGTGAAAAGGAGTAACGTTTATGAAAAGATGTAAAGATCGACAAACTCATCTCATGTTTATCATTATTCTGAGTATTTTTTTAATAATTACTGGATGTAATGGTGGGAGTAACGACAATGAAGCCACTGGCGAACTTGACACCACCGCGCCAACACTAACGCTCACAGCCCCTGCCGTTAACGCCACAAATGTGGCTGTTAACGCAAAAATTACAGCAACCTTCAATGAAGCGATGGATCCGTCAACCATCACCACGACAACATTTATTTTACAGCAAGGGGTAAAGCCTATTTCAGGAGTTGTAAACTACTCAGGCGTAACTGCGATTTTTTCACCGATAGAATATCTTGAATTCAATACCTTCTATACCGCCACGATTAAAATTGATGCCAGCGATCCTTCAGGCAACAAATTGGCGGGTGGTGATTATGTATGGAGCTTTACTACAGGTGCGGCACCGGACACCACTGCGCCCATAGTGATTCTTACTGACCCTGCCAATTATGCTACCGGTATCAATTTTAATATGAATATCGCCGCAACTTTCAGCGAAGTGATGGACCCATTAACGATCACCACAGAAACATTTACGGTAAAAGGACCCGATGGAACACCTGTTTCAGGAACTGTTACCTATTCTGGTGTAACTGCTGTCTTTAAACCAACAAGCTATCTTGCGTCCAGCACCACATATACAGCTTTTATTACTACAGGAGTCAAGGATTTGTCCGGTAATGCACAATTAACTGATTATATATGGAGCTTTACCACAGGTGCGGTTTCAGACATCACCTCACCCACAGTGATTTTCACTTCTCCTGCCGATAACGCCAATGGTGTTGCTATCAACACAAAAATTACCGCAACCTTCAGTGAGGCGATGGATCCGTCAACCATCACCACGACAACATTTATCTTAAAGCAAGAGGAAAGAGCGATTCCAGGAGTTGTAAACTACTCAGGCGTAACCGCAGTTTTTACACCGATATACGATCTTGAATACGACACCTTCTATACCGCCACTATTACAATCGCTGCCAGGGATACGGCCGGTAACATATTGGCAGGTGGTGATTATGTATGGAACTTTACCACGGGTGCAAAACCGGATACCACGTCCCCCACTGTGATTCTTACATCTCCTGCCGATTTGTCATCGGGTATCCTTGTAAATACGAAAATCGCCGCAATTTTCAATGAAGTGATGAACCCATTAACAATCACCACGGAAACGTTTACGGTGAAAAGACCTGACGGAACTCTTGTTTCAGGAACTGTTACCTACTCTGGAGTAACTGCGGAGTTTACTCCGATAAAACAACTTGAATATAACACCGTTTATACCGCCGCGATTACAACCGGAGCAGGGGATCTGTCAGGCAATAGACTGTCAGGTGATTATGTATGGAGTTTTACCACAGGCGCTGCCCCAGCTATCACCATTCCCATCGAGATTGTTACACCCATTACACCCATCATCACCACTCCCATTGTGACTTACACAACCCCTTCCAATGGCTCTACAAATGTTGCAATCAAAACACAAATCACCGCAACATTCAGTGAGGTAATGAATCCCTTAACGATCAGCACCACAACATTTAGCATAAAGCAAGGGACAATACCCGTTTCAGGCAGTGTAAACTACTCAGGTGTAACCGCTGTCTTTACACCACTAAACGATCTCTCAGCCGATACCATCTATACCGCCATGATTAGTGGGGCAAAGAGTTTGGCAGGCTACCCAATGGCAAATTATGAATGGAGATTCACCACAGGTACGTCTCCAGACACAATCGCGCCCACCGTGACGTTTACATCACCTGCTGATAAAGCCACAGGTGTCTCGATTAAAACGCAAATCACCGCAACCTTCAGTGAGAAAATAAACCCCATAACAATTACTACGGCAACATTTACCTTGAAGCATGGAGAAACTTCTATTTCAGGAAATGTAATGTACTCCGACCTAACCGCAGTTTTTATACCGATAGGCAATCTTTCAGCAGACACTGCCTATACCGCTACGATTAAAGGGGCTAAGGATCTGGTAGGCAATACAATAATAAGTTATGAATGGAGTTTCTTTACAGGTGCAGTTCCAGACACCACCGCACCCAGCGTGACCTACACAGCTCCTTCTGCTGCTGCCAAAGATGTGGCAGTAAACACGAGAATCACCGCAACCTTCAATGAGGAGATGGATCCATTAACAATCACCACGACAACATTTACCTTGGAGAAAGGGGAGAATCTTATTTCAGGCACTGTAACTTACTCTGGAGTAACCGCAGTATTTACTCCTCTGAAAGGTCTTGAATACGACACCACCTATACCGCAACGATTAAAACCGGAGCAAAGGATCTGGCAGGCAACACACTGGCAAATTATGTGTGGAACTTTACCACAGGTTTGGTACCAGACACTACTGCGCCCAGAGTAACCCACACAGCTCCCCCCAATTCCGCTAAAAAAGATGTAGCCATCAACACAAGAATCACCGCAACCTTCAATGAGGAGATGGATCCATTAACGATTACAACGACAACATTTATCTTGGAGAATGGGGAAAATCTTATTTCAGGCACGGTAATCTATTCTGGCGTAACCGCAGTATTTACTCCTCTGCAAAATATAGAATATGAAACCACCTATACCGCAACGATTAAAAACGGAGCCAAGGATCTGGCTGGTAACTCATTGGAAAAATATCAATGGAGATTCACCACAGGTGCAGCCCCAGATACCACCGCGCCTAGCGTGACCCACACAGCTCCTTTTGCTGCTGCCAAAGAAGTGGCCGTCAACACAAGAATCACCGCAACCTTCAATGAGGAGATGGATCCGTTAACGATCAACACGACAACATTCAGTTTACAGAACGGGACAAATCTTGTTTCAGGCACTGTAATCTACTCTGGCGTAACCGCAGTATTTACTCCTCTACAGGATCTTGAATACGACACCACGTATATTGCAACGATTAAAACCGGAGCCAAGGATCTGGCCGGCAACACACTGGCTAATTATCAATGGAGCTTTACCACAGGTGCACTGCCAGACACCATTTCGCCCAGCGTGACCCACACAGCTCCTTCTGCTGCTGCTAAAGAAGTGGCCGTCAACAAAAGAATCACCGCAACCTTTAATGAAGAAATGGATCCGTTAACCATCACCACGACAACATTTAGTTTACAGAACGGGACAAATCTTGTTTCAGGCACTGTAATATACTCTGGCGTAACTGCAGTATTTACTCCTCTGGACGATCTTGAATACGACACCACATATATCGCAACGATTAAAGCCGGAGCCAAGGATCTGGCCGGCAACACACTGGCAAATTATCAATGGAGCTTTACCACAGGTGCAGCGCCAGATACCACCGCGCCCAGTGTGACCCACACAGCTCCTTCTGCTTTTTCCAAAGATGTGGCCATTAACACAAGAATCACCGCAACTTTTAATGAAGAAATGGATCCGTTAACCATCACCACGACAACATTCAGTTTACAGAACGGGACAAATCTTGTTTCAGGCACTGTAATCTACTCTGGTGTAACCGGAATTTTTACACCACTACACGGTCTTGAATACAGTACTACCTATACCGCAACGATTAAAAGCGGCGCCAAGGATCTGGCCGGCAACACACTGGCAAATTATCAATGGAGCTTCACCACAGGTGCACTGCCAGACACCATTTCGCCCAGCGTAACACTCACAGCTCCTTCTGCTGCTGCTAAAGATGTAGCCATAAACACAAGAATCACCGCAACCTTTAACGAGGAGATGGATCCGTTAACAATTACCACGACAACATTCACTTTACAGCAGGGGACAAATCTTGTTTTTGGCACTGTAATCTACTCTGGTGTAACTGCGTTGTTTACACCACTATACGGTCTTGAATACAGCACCACTTATACTGCAACGATTAAAACCGGGGCCAAGGATCTGGCTGGCAACACACTGGCAAATTATCAATGGAGCTTCACCACAGGTGCACTGCCAGACACCATTTCGCCCAGCGTAACACTCACAGCTCCTTCTGCTGCTGCTAAAGATGTAGCCATAAACACAAGAATCACCGCAACCTTTAACGAGGAGATGGATCCGTTAACGATCACCACGACAACATTCACTTTAGAGCATGGGACAAATCTTGTTTTAGGCACTGTAATCTACGCTGGCGTAACCGCGTTGTTTACACCACTACTCGATCTTGAATACGGCATCACCTATATCGCAACGATTAAAACCGGGGCTAAGGATCTGGCCGGCAATACACTGGCAAATTATCAATGGAGCTTCACCACAGGTGCACTGCCAGACACCATTTCGCCCAGCGTAACACTCACAGCTCCTTCTGCTGCTGCTAAAGATGTGGCCGTAAACACAAGAATTACCGCAACCTTCAACGAGGAGATGGATCCATTAACAATCACCACGACAACATTCACTTTAGAGCAGGGGACAAATCTTGTTTTAGGCACTGTAATCTACTCTGGCGTAACCGCAGTATTTACACCACTAAACAATCTTGAATACGGCGTCACCTATATTGCAACAATTAAAACCGGAGCCAAGGATTTGGCCGGAAACACTCTGGCAAATTATCAATGGAGCTTTACCACAGGTGCAGCCCTTGACATAACCGCGCCTAGTGTGATCCAGACTACTCCTCCTGCTTCTGCCAAAGATGTGGCCGTAAACACAAGAATCACCGCAACCTTTAATGAGGAGATGGATCCATTAACGATCACCACGACAACATTCAGTTTACAGAACGGGACAAATTTTGTTTTAGGAACTGTAATCTACTCTGGCCTAACCGCAGTATTTACACCACTAAACAATCTTGAATACGGCGTCACCTATATTGCAACAATTAAAACCGGAGCCAAGGATCTGGCCGGAAACACTCTGGCAAATTATCAATGGAGTTTCACCACAGGTGCAGCCCTTGACATAATCGCGCCTAGTGTGATCCAGACTACTCCTCCTGCTTCTGCCAAAGATGTAGCCGTAAACACAAGAATCACCGCAACCTTTAATGAGAAGATGGATCCATTAACGATCACCACGACAACATTCACTTTACAGCAAGGGGCAAATTTTGTTTTAGGTACTGTAATCTATTCTGACGTAACCGCAGTATTTACACCAGTATATGGTCTTGAATACGGCGCCACCTATATTGCAACAATTAAAACCGGAGTCAAAGATCTGGCCGGCAACACTTTAGCAAATTATCAATGGAGTTTTACCACAGGTACATCCCCAGATACCACAGCACCTAGCGTGACATTCACAGCTCCTTCTGCTGCTGCCAAAGATGTGGCCGTGAACACAAGAATCACCGCAACCTTTAATGAGGAGATGGATCCGTTAACAATTACCACGACAACATTTACATTAGAGCAAGGTACAACTCTTGTTTTAGGAACTGTAAACTACTCTGGCGTATCAGCGGTATTTATACCACTACTCGATCTTGAATACGGCACCACCTATATTGCAACGATTAAAAACGGAGCTAAGGATCTGGCCGGCAACACACTGGCAAATTATCAATGGAGCTTCACCACAGGTTCGGCACCGGATACTAATGCGCCCAGTGTTACACTCACAGCTCCTTCTGCTGCGGCCAAAGATGTTGCTGTAAACACAAGAATTACCGCAACCTTTAGTGAGGAGATGGATCCGTTAACAATTACCACGACAACATTTACATTAGAGCAAGGTACAAATCTTGTTTTAGGCACTGTAATCTATTCTGGCGTAACAGCGGTATTTACACCACTTAACAATCTTGAATACGGCATCACCTATATCGCAACGATTAAAACCGGAGCCAAGGATCTGGCCGGAAACACACTGGCAAATTATCAATGGAGCTTCACCACAGGTTCGGCACCGGATACTGACGCGCCCATCGTGACTTTCACAGCCCCTGCAGACAATGCCTCGGGTGTCTCAATCAGAACACAAATCACCGCAACTTTCAGCGAGATAATGAACCCCTTAACAATTACAACGACAACATTTATCTTAGATCAAGGGGGAACGGTTGTTTCAGGCACTGTGACCTACTCCGGTGTAACTGCGGTTTTTACACCAATAAACGATCTACTACCTGACACCACCTATACCGCCACGATTACAAATTGGGCTAAGGATCTAGCTGGAAATACACTGGCTAATTATCAATGGAGCTTCAGAACAGGTGTGTCCCCGGATACCACTGAACCCAACGTGACGATCACCGTTCCTATCGATAATGCCATGGATGTATCGACTAAAACAAAGATATCCGCAACTTTCAGCGAGATAATGAACCCCTTAACAATTACCACGACAACATTTACCTTAGATCAAGGAGTAACGGTTGTTTCAGGCACTGTGACCTATTCCGGCTTAACCGCTGTTTTTGAACCAATAGACGATCTCGTACCTGACACCACCTATACCGCTACGATTACAAATTGGGTAAAGGATTTAGCTGGTAATAAAATGAAAGATGACTATGAATGGATCTTCACAACAGGTGAGGCCCCTGACACCATCAAGCCCAGCGTGATTCTCACATCTCCTCTTGACGGAGCCACAGAAGTGCCCATTAACAAGACAATCTCTGCAACTTTCAGTGAGGCGATGGACCCCTTAACGATTACCACGATAACATTTACTTTAAATAAAGGGATAATGCCTGTTTCAGGAATTGTGACCTATTCAGGCTTAACCGCAGTTCTTACACCAACAGACGATCTCGCACCTGATACCTTCTATACCGCCACGATTACAACCGGTGCCAAGGATATGGCTGGTAATGAACTTACTGATAACTATGAATGGGATTTTACTACCGGCGTACTTACTATTACGCCACCGGTCGTACTTGGAGCAGCCGCACCGTTTGGAGAATTTGGTGGTGGAGCCGGGATGACCAACCAGGGAATACTTACAATTATTAATGGGGATATCGCGACCACCGCTGTCTCTACCGCGATAACCGGGTTTCACGATTCGAATGGAGATGTATATTCAGAAACGACACTCAATATCGGAACAGTGAATGGGACGATTTACTCAGCGCCTCCCCCTCCGGGTGGAGCGGGTATTGGAGGAACTGCAATTACATTTGAGGTAGGACAAGCTGCTGCAAGCGATGCGCTTATCGCATATAATAACATGTCTCCCGCATCACTACCGGGTGGTATAGATCCAGGTGCAGGACAGCTCGGAGGTTTAACACTTTTCCCTGGCATTTATAAAGCCGCGGGAGGATCATTCATACTGACAGGGTCGGATCTTACGCTCGACGGTCAGGGAGACCTAGATGCAGTCTGGATATTCCAAAGCGAGACTGCACTTACTATCGGCGCTCCAGGATTCCCTCGCAGTATTATCCTGATCAATAACGCTCAAGCGAAGAATGTCTTCTGGTATGTGGGCAGTGCAGCACGCATTGAAAATCGCTGCAATATGGTGGGAACCATCATTGCCAGTGCCGGTGTTACAATCTCAACCGCCGGAGAATTAGCGATTACGACGCTGGATGGCAGAGCGCTGGCTCTGTATGCTTCGGTTACAGTCGTAAATACCATTATTAATGTACCTGCTCCTTAAGTAGAGTATGCACCGCCTCTGCAGCGGTGCATATACGTTTTCACATTTAAATTGATCAAAATATAAGTGGGGTATTAAAATGAAAGAAAATTCAAAGGATTTATTGCGTATAATACTATCTATAATAATTCCGCCGGTTGGGGTTTTTTTTCAGGTAGGTTTCGGTTTACATTTCTGGATAAATATTATACTGACATTATTAGGATATATTCCTGGTTTAATTCATGCTATCTGGATTATTTCTATTACAAAACAATAGAAAAATTTTTGCCGATAGCTACAAGGTAAGCGCTGGATATGAAGTTTAATCGGGATCGACCAGAAACGCGGTGCGCTTTTGGCATTGATCATCGTTTCGGCCAAACAGCAGGGGCGATGCTTGTCATCGCCATTTAATCAGGCGAACACAAGGTTCGCCCCTACTTGACCAGTTATTATGCCTGAAAATATTTTCTCGATAATTTGGGGATAAATACATCAATCTTTTCAGTATAATTGGGTAAATGCAGCTCGTTTTGTTCAGATAGAAAAGGAAGCTTGAGGTTTTGTTTGATTGATCGAATGAGTTCCGGTAGTGTTTCAACCCCTGGTTCAGAGGATAAGGCTTCGCAAAACATATCTCCCCAACTCGTTGTATATATCAGAGTATATTCATGTATTTTATCACGTTTTCGATTAATGCTAAAATTGATCACAATATAGAGCTTGAAAATACATTCTTTGGCCAATAAAGCATGGCGTGGAATCGTGTAACCTTCATCAGACGTAAAAAAGGTTGATATTGATTGAACTAATTCAAGAATATCCTGAAGTGAAATGGGTGTAGGATTTGGAATTAATTGAAATGTGGTATTATTTTGATAAAGACCATTATGAACTAACCAGACCACAATTTCTTCAACACGTCTCATTCGTTTTAAAATTTCATTCTGGCTACGTCCAGTAACTTCATTTTTTTGTGGATGACTTAGAATCCAGTATGTCGAACCATCGTTGGTCTGCTGATACAGGAAATTGAGTTGCTGGAACAACGATTTGTTTTGAACAACCGTTGGTAATTTTTCTACTTTGTCGATTTTTTTTGAAAAATATACGGCAATTTTTCTTCCAAGGATGGTTAAATCTTCAGGGGTTATTCGCGTTTGATCTGAAGCCTGTTTTAACAAACCGATAAGGCGTTTATAGGTTTCCAGCATATGATGATTGATCTTGATACTGAGCCGAAATACTTTATCAAACGACCAGTCTGAATAGTTGCCAAGCTCGTAAATACGTTTTTCATCCCATTTCCATTGCTCCAAAAAACTAAAAATCACCTCTTTTTTATATCCCAAAACTGATTTTTCAAATTCTGATTCGGATTTAATGCCAAGTTTTAGGAAAAAACAATCCTTGATTAACTCTTCAACATTTTTTTCCTCATTTTTTTCATAAAATTTTAATAATTCTTCAAATAACAACAGATATGGGTCTTGATAACGCAGTTCGCCCTGCCCATGCAGCCATTCAGATTTGACGCGGTTACATAAGAGATCATTAGGCGGATCCTGAAGGTATTTTTCCAATAATGAAAGCTTAATAACTGATTTGTATGGGTGTTTGACACTTTTAAAAAATTGCCAGATAGACGCGCCAAAATATTCTCC
>PDZT01000044.1 GCA_002753105.1 Deltaproteobacteria bacterium YD0425bin50
GAACAGATTCGATTATTATGGTGCTGGAAGATTTTTCGTAAAAAATACATTAATGGTTAATGGTTCAGATAGTGTTGAAACCACTTTCTTGCTGGCAGCCGATATTGAATAAATCTTGTTTTGCGTTAAATCAAACCGGAAAAACAAGGTCATGCCGACAAGATTCACCAAAACCACAACAACAACATAAATTATAAGTTTGATATAGGTTTCTGATTTTCCCTTTGCACTCATTCTTATCTCTCCTTAAATTTTTTCCTGCATTGAAATGTGTGTACCATAGAGACCAATAAAACACACACTCACAAAATAGAGAATATCCCTTGAGTCCACTACCCCTTTGGCAATATTTTGAAAATGGTAATCTGCACCTAAATAATTGATTACCCCGAGTAATGTTTGAGGGAAGAAATATAGCATTTTATCAATAATCGATAATGTAAAACAAATCGCCGTACCAATAATAAAGGCAATGATCTGATTACGAGTCAGTGACGATGCAAAAATACCTATTGCAGTATATGCAGCTCCCAATAAAACCGCTCCAAGATAACCGCCAATAACAGGTCCCCAATCGAGATCACCGATTAGAGCAACCGTAATCGCATAACTGATGGTTGGCAGCAACATAGTCATAACAAATAACAGACCACCAAAAAATTTCCCCAAAATAATATCTGTAAAGCGTACAGGCATAGTTAATAATATTTCATACGAACCTATGTTTAACTCTTCAGCAAACAAACGCATGGTTATTGCAGGAATGACAAATGCGAATACCAATGGCAATAAATTAAAAAAATTGCGCAGCATTGCCTGATTATATAGAAAAAACGTTGTAAAAAACAGCCAGCCTGTTACCAAGAGAAATATGGAAATCACAATATAGGCAATGGGGGAAATAAAATAATCTTTAAATTCTTTCCCTAGGATATGTGATAGTTGATTCATAATTAGTTGCTCTCCCTAGTTAATTCACGGAAAATATGTTCAAGCGTTTTCGTTTGTTGATGCAATTCAACGAGAACCCAGTTGGTTTCTTTGATTTTGGTATAAATCGTTTTTCTTGGATCAACACCATTGCTTTTTCTACAAATGATCTGAAAATTCAGAATATCAGGATCAGTTGAATGCTGACGTTCAACCCGGACTACTTCCTGAATTGGTTTAAACTCAGATATCACGCTTTCCGGACTCGTTTCTTTAACTCCAATATTCAGGATCACCTCCTCGCTTGCAGAGTGTTTTAAATCATCAGTTTTGCCATCTGCTACGATTTTTCCTTTGTTAATGATCACAATGCGATCACATGTTGCTTCGGCTTCACTTAAAATATGGGTAGAAAGAATGACTGTTTTTTGCTTGCCGATTCGGCGAATAATCTCACGAATCTCGACAATCTGATTTGGATCAAGACCAGATGTAGGTTCGTCTAAAATTAGAATTTCAGGATTACACATCATGGCATGTGCAAGACCTACACGCTGCTTGTAACCTTTTGACAGTTGTGCAATGTTTTTATGCATCATATTAGACAGACCACACAGGTCCGACAGTTCCTTAATTCGAGTAAGTATCTGTTTACCTTGAATTCCTCGAATCTTTGCTACGTAGCTGAGATAATCAAATACAAGCATTGAATAATAAAGCGGAGCAGATTCAGGTAAATAGCCGATCATTTTTTTGATTTCCAAAAGCTGATCTTCAATAGAAAAATCCTTTACCCGAATTGTCCCTTCATTTGGCCTGAAAAAACCGGTCATCATGCGAATTGTTGTTGTTTTTCCAGCGCCATTCGGACCCAGCAGACCTAAAATCTCTCCTTTATGGATGTCTAAATTGATATGATCCACTGCACACAGTTCACCATAATATTTGGTAAGATTTTCCATATGGATCATGGCGTTCTCCTCATTAGTTCATTAAATGTTGACGCATTTATTTTATAGTAATATTAACAAAACTTGGCTTCATTGCCATATAAATTTTTAAATGTCAATATATGTACATTTTTAGTGAATAGTGAATAATGAATAATGCAAGTGATTGCAAAAACTATTAATATAAATGGCATTGTTCAGGGTGTTGGATTTAGACCATTTATATATCAACTTGCCCAGAAATATTATTTATCAGGTGAAGTTGCCAATACTGCAATGGGTGTGTCCATATATGTAGAAGGTCTTGAAAAAGATATCGATTCGTTTTGCTCTGATATAGTATCTAAGAAACCGCCACTTGCTCAAATCACAACTATTGATATTCAACCTGCGCTAGTTCAAAACCGAAACGGCTTTCATATTTTTCCAAGTCAATCTGCTGATGTTCGTTCAACATGTATTGCTCCAGACGCATCTGTGTGTGATGCATGTTTACACGAATTCCTTGATCCAAATGATAGGAGATATCTTTACCCATTTATCAACTGTACGAATTGCGGGCCGCGTTATACCATTATAGAGGATATCCCTTATGACAGGCCAAAAACCTCCATGAAGCATTTTTTAATGTGTAACGCGTGTTCTTCAGAATACAATAACCCGGGTAATAGACGGTTTCATGCTCAACCCAATGCATGTCCCTTATGCGGGCCGTATGTAACTCTTTATGATTCAAGTCAGCATCCTGTTTCAACAGATGATCCCATATCCCATGTGCGAACTTTATTAAAACAAGGGTTTATTATTGCCATCAAAGGAATTGGCGGATTCCATCTTGCTGTAGATGCAGAAAATGAGGATGCAGTCTGTCGTTTAAGGGAAAAAAAACTGCGCATTGAAAAACCATTTGCCTTGATGTCTTTTTCCATAGAACAGATAGTAAACTATGCTCATGTTCGGGATGTTGATAAACAGGCCTTGCTTACAGTTCAGCGTCCCATTGTTCTGCTATCCAAAAAAGAGAATAGCACAATTTCAAAGCATGTTGCTCCAAACACCTCATTTTGGGGAGTGATGCTGGCTTATACACCGATTCATGTATTGCTAACTCAACCGCCTTTGATTGCATTAGTCATGACCAGCGGAAATTTGAGTGAAGAACCGATTGTTATTTCGAATGACGAGGCATTTTCCCGGTTATCACCAATTGCTGATTTTTTCATGATTCATAATCGGGATATCTACGTTCGGACGGATGATTCTATTGTTAGGCATATGGGAAATGATTGTCGTGTTATACGAAGGTCTCGTGGATATGTCCCAACGCCGATTTTACTCAAACATAAACTTCCCCATGTTCTTGCCTGTGGAGCCGAATTAAAAAATACCATTTGCTTAACCAAAGATGAATGTGCATTTTTAAGTCAACATATTGGAGACATAGAACATTATGAAACCTATGTATTTTTTCAAAATACCATTCAGCATATGCAACGTATCCTTGATATTCAACCTCGTATTATTGCCTATGATCTTCATCCAAATTATTTAAGCACTCAATATGCGCTTGAACAAGACAAGATGGTTAAAATCGGAATTCAACATCATCATGCGCATATTGTGAGCTGCATGGCTGAAAATCAAGTGGACGGACCTGTGATTGGTCTTGCGTTTGATGGTACAGGATATGGTACTGATGGACATATCTGGGGCGGTGAAATTCTGATTGGTGAATATGATCGGTTTATCCGATTTGGACACTTGGCTTATACACCGATGATTGGCGGTAATGCTGCAATAAAATCACCATGGCGAATGGCGATAAGCTATCTCTATGACGTTTTTGGGCATGGTATTGATCTTCCTTTTTTAAAAAGCATCAATTCACAGGAAATAGGTTTCGCAAAGCGCATGAGAGAAAAAAAAATTAACACGCCATTAACATCAAGTCTGGGGCGTTTATTTGATGGAGTTGCCTCAATGATCGGTTTGCGAAACCATGTTACATTTGAAGGTCAGGCAGCGATTGAGCTTGAAATGATTGCAAAAGATCATTGCACATCCCGATATGAATATTCATGGTCAAAAGATATCCCACATGTTATTTCTATTTCGCAACTGATTGAAGGAATTGTGCAAGACTTGAACTCTAATGTATCTGCATCAGATATCAGCACGAAATTTCATTGTACCCTTATTGACATGTTCGCGGATTTTTGTGTACATGTTCGTAACCAAACTGGTTTAAACCGAGTAGTTTTAAGCGGAGGCGTTTTTCAGAATGCCATATTATTTTGCGGTCTGATCAACTCGTTATCATTACAAGGATTTGAAGTTATCACACATCGTTTAGTCCCAGTCAATGATGGTGGGATATCATTAGGACAGGCAGTAATTTCTGCTTTTATTGCAAAGACATTAGTATAAGACTGCTCAAAAATTCAGAAAAATAGTAGATTGTACAGTTTCAGAATATATCAATCAAATAAAATTTTTTAAAATTCAAGGATTCAAGTATATTTACCTTGACACATTTTTTTGTTCTTGGCATAGTAAAACCTTTTATTTAATTAGCATCTTAATGTTCCAAGTACTATAATGGGAAGATTAGGCAATATACTGAAAGTGGGATCCATAACTGTTTTAAACGTAAATTGTAGAGGAGGTTTTTTTTATGGTTAGACGGATCGAAAAAGTAGCTGTTATTGGCTCTGGTATTATGGGTGGCGGTATCGCCGCGCTTTGTGCTGGTGCCGGTGTTCCTACCTTGCTGTTGGATATCGTACCTTTTGATTTAAAAGAAGAGGAAAAGAATAATCCAGCCGCACGAAATCGTATTGTCAAAGCAGGCTTAGATGGGCAATTAAAAGCCAAACCTGCTGCATTTTTTGACAAAGACACAGAAGTTAATCTAGTTCAAATTGGCAATTTAGAAGATGATTTTCAAAAACTTGCAGATTGTGATTTGATTTTTGAAGTTGTTGTTGAAAATCTGAAGATTAAACGAAGCTTATTTGAACGACTTGAGAAAATTAAAAAACCCGGAGCAATCATTGCATCGAATACATCTGGGTTGCCTTTAAAAGAAATGGCTGAAGGAAGAACTCAAGAATTCAAAGAACATTTCATCATTATGCACTTTTTTAATCCAGTGCGTTACATGAAATTGCTTGAACTCGTTTCTGGGCCAGATACCAAAAAAGAAGTCTGTGATTTCATTTCTCAATGGGGTGAAAAAGTTCTGGGTAAAGGGATTGTATGGGCAAAAGATACTCCGAATTTTATTGGTAACCGAATTGGTGTTGGCTTAATTGGTGAAGCGTTACAAATTCTCACAGAAGACGAAGTAACAATTCCAGAATTTGATGCGGTTTTTGGACCTGCTTTTGGGATGCCTAAAACAGCAATTTTTGCTTTGTGCGATTTAGTTGGGTTGGATACCATTAATCATTTAGCTGATAATTCCTATGGATTATTGGTAAATGATGAACGAAGAGGGATTTATCAGGTCCCGCAATTTTTTAAAGACCTGGTTGCTAAAGGCCGTTTAGGTAAAAAAACCAAAGACAAAGCCGGTTTTTATAAATCTGAGACAGATATGAAAACTTGGAAAAAAATCACCAAAGTTATTGATTTGAAAACCGGTGAATATGTTGAATATGACCGCAAGCAAACTCCAGATATCGTTAAAAAATCAAAAGGTGCAAAAACGCTTGCTGAAAAACAACAAGCCATTTTCTACAGCGATGATCGTTTATCTAAAATCGCATGGAAATTAGGTGCACGGTGTTTAGCTTATGCAGCAAATCGAGTTCCAGAAATTTCTGATACCATCGTTGGTATTGATGATGCCATGCGTTGGGGATATGCTTTAGAAGCTGGCCCATTTGAAGTATGGGATAATATCGGCGTTCGAAAATCTGTTGAAAAGATGAAAGCAGATGGCATGAACGTGCCTGAAAACGTTTCAAAAATGCTTGCAGGCGGTAATGAAACATTTTATCGAGTTCATCAAGGCAAAAAACAATATTTTGATTTTACTTCCAATAGTTATAAAGATGTTATTGTTAGTAAAAATTGTATTTTCCTTGCCGATTTACGCGCAAGCAATAAAGTTGTTAAATCGAATGACTCTGCTTCCTTAATTGATCTTGGCGATGGCGTATTTAATATTGAATTCCATACCAAAATGAATGCTATTAACAAATCAATGCTTGATTTCATGGGTGAAGCTGCTGAATATGTTATGCAGAATGGAATTGGTTTGGTTTTAGGAAATCAGGCTCCGGGTATTCCTGGTGCATTTTCTGCAGGCGGGGACTTAGCTTTTATGGGCGGTTTAGCTAAAGAAGGAAAATTTTCTGAAATTGATGCGTTTATAAAAAATGTACATAAAGGCATTATGGGATTAAAATATGCTCCAATTCCTGTAGTTGCAGCTCCTTATGGCATGACGCTAGGCGGTGGATGTGAAGTTTGCCTTGCAGCAGATAAAATCGTAGCCCATGCAGAATTGTACATGGGACTTGTTGAAATCGGTGCGGGTTTAGTTCCGGGCGGTTGCGGCATGATTCATCTATGGCAACGATATATAGAATCCGTTCCTCAAAGTGTTACGTTGAATGATTACGGCGCATATGTTATTCCAGCATTTCGAGCAGTAGCGATGGCTAAAGTATCCACTTCAGCGGCAGAAGCTCGAAAAGCAGGGTTCCTCAGACCTAAAGACAGAATCATCATGAATAAAGACTACCTGATTGGTGAAGCGAAAAAAGAAGTTCTGAGAATGGTTGATGATGGTTATACACCTCCTGCTAAAAAGAAATATCCAGTGATGGGACAAGAAGCACAGGGTATGGTTTGGGCAGAACTCTTCAACATGAAATGCGGTAGTTATTTAACTCCTCATATGAAAGTCATTGCAGAAAAAATCATTTATTGCATGACTGGTGGTGAAGCACGACAAGGCCAATTGGTAACTGAAGAGTATTTGTGCAAATTGGAACGAGAAGCCTTTGTTGATTTATGGAGAACTGAAAGCACACAAAAAATGGCCGAGAATATTATGAAAACAGGGAAACCTTTATTTTTATAATTTAAGGACGATTTAACGTTTGAACAACAGGAGGTAAAAAAAACAATATGAGAGATGCATATATCGTAAGTGCTGTAAGAACGCCCGGATGCAGAAGAGGTAAAGGGGCATTGGCACAAACCCGACCTGAGGATTTGTTAATCCAGGCACTGAATGGTGCTGTAGAAAAAATCGGCTTGGATAAAGGTGAAATTGATGACGTAATGATCGGCTGCGCATTTCCTGAAGCCGAACAAGGTTTAAATGTTGGCCGTATTGCCGTTCAAATGGCTGGTTTTCCAGATAGCGTTAGCGGTGCAACCGTTAACCGTTTCTGTGCATCTGGTCTTGAGTCAATTGCTCAATCTGCTATGCGTATTATGTGCGGATGGTCAGAAGTAGCAATGGCAGGTGGTATTGAATCCATGAGTATTGTTCCTATGGGCGGCAATATGCCTCGTCCTCATCCAGACTGGTCAAAAAAAAATCCCGATGTTTATGTATCTATGGGTATTACAGCAGAAAATGTTGCCACAAGATATAAAATCACACGTCAAATGCAGGATGATTTTGCATATCATTCACAAATGAAAGCTGCTGCTGCGCAGAAAAATGGTCTGTTTACAGAAATCCTTCCAACCAAAGCGTTTAAATTTACTGAAAAAAAAGATGGTACTTATGTCAGAGAAGAATTTATTCAGAATTTTGACGATGGTGTGCGTGGGGATACCACAATAGAAGGTTTAGCTAAATTACGACCTGCTTTTTCAGCTTTAGGTAGTGTTACTGCTGGTAATTCTTCTCAAACTACAGATGGCGCTGCTGCATCTGTAATTATGAGCGGCGATGCCTGCAAAAAATATGGTATTAAACCCCTTGCTAAGTTAGTATGTTATGTGACAGCGGGAGTTAAAGCTGATGAAATGGGTGTAGGCCCAGCCTATGCCATTCCTAAATTGTTAAAAAAAGTTGGACTTGACGTAAAAGATATCGGTCTATTTGAAGTAAATGAAGCGTTTGCTTCTCAAGCCATTTATTGTTGTCAACAATTGGGGCTTTATGACAATAAAGCTGAATGGTCTTCAGATAGTGACAGCCGAAGAATTAATATCAACGGCGGTGCTATTGCTTTAGGACATCCACTTGGATGTACAGGTTCTAAACTTGCCGCAACATTGATTGCCAATATGCAAAAAAAAGGTGTTAAATATGGAATTGAATCCATGTGTATTGGTGGTGGAATGGGTGCTGCTGCGTTGTTTGAACTGTGTCAATAGTATTTTCATATCATAATTTTTAGCATATTCGCCAAAAAAGCATATCAGCAGCTTTTTTGGCGAATTCTTTTTTATCAAACTGCATGAATAAATCATCCTATAACGCATATTTTATCTCAGATATTCATCTCAAAAGTCCAGATGAACTCAAGGCTAAGCTCTTTTTAGACTTTTTAAAAAAAATCCCTCAACCATACCCAGCAACCCATCTGTTTTTATTGGGAGATATTTTTGATTTGTGGATTAGCAATCATGAATTTTTTATTCATCGATTTGATGCCATTGTACATGAATTGTCACGCCTTGTTCAACAAGGTATTTCAGTTCACTACGTTGAAGGAAATCATGATCTCTATCTTCGTGATTATTTTGAAAATTGTTGTCATATTCATGTATATGAATCACCGGAGATCATTCGTTTTGGTCATAGAATGATTCGTATTGAGCACGGGGATCAGATAGACCGTAAAGATCATGGATATTGTTTTCTTCGGTGGCTGCTTAGAACACGATGCTTAAACTATGTCGCACGTCATCTCCCCGGTCATTTAGTAGCATATATTGGAACGCGCGCAAGTCAGGTAAGCCGTAGTTATAACAAACAGTTGTCTGAATCATCGTATCAAGAATTTCGTTTAAAAATACGACAACATGCTCTTGATCAGATTCAACAACAGCAATTTGATTTCATTATTTCAGGGCATTTTCATGTGCAGGATATTTATGCTTTTCAATACGGTAAGCAAAGAATCGTTTCTATCAATTTAGGATCATGGGATAACTGTCCACAAGCATTTCGGTTAACAGAATATAACGAATCGTTTATGAATATTGAATGAATTATAGCTTTCCAGAAAAGTTTTTTGCTGCGTTATCGGTCGTCGATGTATTAAAATATACACCTTCCTCCCTGCTGCCTTGCCAAAATTCTTTTCTGAAAAACTATATGAAAACAGTGACATCCTTTTGTTGTCTTGACTATTATAAAAATAGTCTATATATAAATTTATACAAGAAGATTATTAATATTTTTTTAAAATTTTTTGTAAAATAGGTTGTATTCTTCAAAGAGCATTTCCAAGTTCACCACATTTTTGTTGGCCTACTCTCCATCTTCTCGTTTTTATAAAATCAATACAGCTCTTTTTAACACAATGTAATTAATTAAGGAGGATTCACATGAAAAAAAATCTTATTTATTTTCAGTACAGTTTTGTTTTGTGGGTCTGTATATTTGTTTTTTTTGCACACCCAACTATTTCCTTTGGCAGTTGCACATCAGAAGCAGTTTTACTAAATTATCAATACACTGGTGCTTGCGGTTATACCCAAAGCACTTCGTTTACCTTGGATAAAGATACGAATATTACCCGGATCAGAATCTGGTATGATACTAGTATCGGTGGAAATAGTATTTCAGCCACTCTTTCTGGCCCAAACGGATACACAAGCGCATCGGGTACAATCAGTCAAGGCGGAGGTCAGTGGAGTTGGGCTGAAGCTATATGGAATATTAATCAGGTTCTTCAATCCGGAATCTATACACTTACAGCAAACAGCAAATCGATGTGTTCAAACCCTTCAGGGCAAACGACCCTGATACTGTATGGCTGCACTACTGAAACCACATCACCAACGGTTTCTGATTTTAAATCTATAGGGGCGGTTGTAACAAGTTTTCAGTTTTTTGAATCCGGAGGAGATGCACCTCCGGTGAATGAAAGGGCGTTTGCACCATCTTTTTCAAGAACATCTGCAAGATATATTTTTTATCAACTATCCTTATCTCATCCTGCAGTATCTGAGCGGGTAGATTTTACCTTAAACGCCAAACTATTTAGATCGGACGGCGCTTTATATGCAGAAACAGAACAACCCATTTCCATTCTCCCAGAATGGAGTACCTCATGGCACGTACAGGGGTGGGGATGGGAAAATGCTGGTAACTGGCCAATTGATACATATACGGTCAAAATTTTTGATGGATCAGATGTAATTACAACTGGAACGTTTTCTATCGTGGACGAGGTTCAAGTTGAAGGAATAGATCGACCAATTGGTGTTATCGATATTAATGCAACTGACAACCCTACCAGTGCACCTGTTTACATGGGCAATGTCATTACTGGCGGAACTCAGATGGCATTATCCGTTCATTTTTCAGCGTACAATAAGCCAGTGGATATATTTATCGCTATTGGACTTCCAGACGGACGGTATTATGTTGCTGATGAAGCAGGAAGGGTTTTGAATCTTGAATCCGTAGGCTTTCTTCCCATTGCTACAGGTGTTTCTGGTACCAAAACAATAAAGCAAATTCTAACGCCTTTTGAAATTGGCTCATCCGGAACCGCATTTGATCCATGGCCAGTTGATGGAACATGGATAGTCTATTGGCTTATTTCTCCTGACTGTAATGGCGATATTTGGAAAGCCGTTGAAAATAAAAATTATGAGTTAGGCTATTATACGTTTCAGGTGAAATCGAAAAGCGATGTGCCTCCCTCAACTGCCACAACTTCTACAATAGCTCAGGATGGCGGCACTATACAGACAGGTACTATCAAAATTCAAATTCCTTCGGGTGCTGTTACTGAGCCTGTAACGATTAACGTAACGCCTGTACAGCCTGATATGAGTTTCACGCCTGATGCTGATGTGTTATCGGATGCATATACTATCGAAGTTCACGGCGATTTACAATTGCCCATCACGGTTACTCTGTCTCCCAAAACTGTTGAATCGGATACTGTAGTTGCGGCAATGGTAGATAATTTATTTCAAGATATATATAGTAAAACTCCTGAACAAGGTATTCATTTTTTGGATGTTTCACTCATAGATAATCACTATACGGTAACGATTCCAGCAAATAGTAACACTTCACGGTCAGCGCAAGAAAAATCAATAGAAACAAAACAAAATGGCGCTTCAACCCGCAGCTTCACCATATGGATTTTAGGTGGATATGCTATGCGCACTTCAACTCACTTTAACATTAGATATTCAGCGAAATCCTGTAATTCTGTTGTAATGGACGAATGGCTGCAATATGCAGAAGAAGCATATAGCAGGCTTGTGAATACAATGAAATTTGATCCCAGCGGTTTGGCAATGCCTGCAACGCGTTTGACAATGGATGTTGTAGAGATGGGGCCAGCAGAATGGGGCGGATTAAGTTATCACACATGGACGTTGGGTATTTTGGATAACCTTGTTTTAGAATTTACATTACCTGCCCGGATTTGTAATACCATTACGGATGATCAAAGAAGAGAAATGGAAGTTACCATAGGGCATGAATTTTTTCATGCTATTCAAAACACGTATGAACCAGCACATGCTTTAGTAGAGGCTATTTGGGGTACACGAGGACTCTGTTTGTTTGATGCATCTTCAACTTGGTTTGAAGCTGAAATGCTTGAAGATAGAGGATACATTGGAGCACCAGCCAGAGAACAGGTATTTTCCGGGAACGCATTTTACACAAGAGGGCTTGGTTATGGCTGTGCAAGTGATCCGCAAAACTATGGGTATGGAGCTTCAACTTTCCTTCGTTATCTTACAGAAAAATATGGGATAGACATAATTTTGGTGATGTGGCGAAATATTAGATCAGGCGCAGGGTTTCACGTTCCAATTGATGCGATGATGAGTGCTGGAATTAAGGTAGTCGATGAGTGGGAAAATTTCTCAAAAGCGCTTCTCCTTGGAACTACAGGGTTTGGCTGGCCAATACCTGCTCCTGATGGCACATTGGTTTACCAAAATACTTCTACACCTTTAAAGATCAATGAAAGCATGTATCAAATTTCAAGCAAGAAATATAAGATTGACTTTTTAAGCCTAATCGATACTGCCACCAATCCAAGATGTAGAATAAGACTTAATGAAGGATTAGGTACTTATAGTGTAAACCTGTACCATTTAACAACTCAAGTAGCAGGGATTGATCAAGAATTTACGCCGATTGCAAGCGATAAATATTCTTTAATTGTTACGAACATTCAAGATACATCATTCACAGATAATGGCATTCGTTATGGACGTCAAACCCCTGTAAAAATTTGTATAGAATGCGGGCCGGTTATTGAATCTGTATCTCAAGCTCAGGATGCTTCTGGCAACACTTCCGTAACACTCAACGGTTTTGGCTATGGAACAACTGCGGATACGCGGTATGTGTATTTTAATGATACTGTGCAAGCTGCGAGCGTAACATGGGTATCTGAAACGCAAGCGATAGCTGTTGTTCCTGCAAATACGACACTGAGTACAGTTGTAGTTGAAGTCAACGGAATGCGCAGTAATGTCATGTCGATGTGCCGCTATCAGGAAGTAACAGGAAGTAACGGAAGTATTATGAAAGATACGGTTACTGGATTTGAATGGCAACGGTGCAGTGTTGGTCAGACATGGAATTCAACTCAAAAAACGTGTAATGGCACAGCAACTCTGTTTAATGCGCGTGATGCATTTAATCTCACAATGGACGGTGGATGGCGTACACCCACAGCTTATGAGTTGGAAAGTTTAGTATATTGCGGTGATGATTCTTTTCCTGTTAATCCATCGTGGTTTTGGACGTCTTCATGGTGGGAAACCTGTGTAGGAGATCAATGTGACAGTTGTCCAATTGCTAGAAACTACGAAAAAGAGGCTTTTTGTATTGATCCTGACAAAAATCTTCTTGCCGTTCGTATGGTTCGAAATGTGCAGTAAATTCAAGTAGGGTTTAGTAACACCTGTAAAAAAAATTGGCAAAGGCCAAAACATATTATTTTATAAGGAGAATGATGATGAAAAAAATTGTTAACTATGTTCAGTGCTGTTTTATATGGGCATGGGTCTTGGTTATTTTTGCATATCCATCTATTTCTTGGGGTAGTTGCTCAGCAGAAAAAATTGTAATCGACAATCATTACATTAATGCCTGCGGTTATACCCAAAGCACTTCGTTCAGTCTGGATAAAGATACCACAATTACACGGATGAGAATCTGGTATGATACTTATGTCGGCGGTGATAGTATTTCTGCAACACTCACAGGACCCAATGGATACAGCTCTGTATCAGGCGCAATCACAAAAGGAGAAGGGCAATGGACTTGGCGTGAAGCGATCTGGAATCTGAATCAGACACTCAAGGCTGGAACTTATACTCTTACAGCAAACAGCAAATCCGTCTGTTCTGACCCATCGGGGAAAACTACATTGTTACTGTATGGGTGTGAACCAGAAACGCTTTCTGGTTTTCAATCCATCGGAGCAACGGTTACCAATTTGCAGTTTTTTGAAGCTGGTGGAGATGTACCACCGGTCAATGAAAGGGTATTTTCAACATCTTTTTCAAAGACATCCGCACGATATATTTTTTATCAGCTATCGCTTTCACATCCTGCATTAGCTGATCGAGTCAATTTTACCCTAAAGTCTCAAATATATAGATCCGACGGCAGGTTATATGCAGACATGGATCACCCTATTTCCATTTCTCAGGATTGGAAAACATCTTGGCATGTTCAGGGATGGGGATGGGAAAATTCGAGTAATTGGCCAATTGATACCTATACCGTCAAACTCTTTTACGGTACAGAAGAAATTGCTGCTGGATCATTTTCTATTGTAGATAGTGTTCAGGTAGAAGGTATTGATCAACCTAATGGCGTTGTACAAGTTGATTTGACTACCAAGCCTACCAGCGCACCCGTTTATATGGGAAATGTTGTAACAGGCGGAAATCAGATGGAGTTATCCGTTAATTTTCCTGCTTACAACAAACCAGTGGATATTTTTATTGCTATCGGACTTCCAGATGGACGCTATTATGTTGCTGATGAATCAGGAAAAGTGTTGAATCTTGAATCTGTAGGATTTCTCCCCATAGCTACTAGCGTGGCTGGCACTAAAACAATAAAACCAATTCTAACACCATTTGCAGTCGGATCATCCGGAAGTGCATTTGATCCATGGCCAGTTGATGGAACATGGATAGTCTATTGGCTCGTTTCTCCTGACTGTAATGGCAATATTTGGGAAGCAGTTGCAAAGGAGAATTATGAGTTAGGGTTTTATACCTTTCAGGTAAGTAAAAACACTATCCCTGATATCCCTGATACCAATGATGATCGGATTGTCCCAGATGTTGTTGGTAAAACACAGTCAGAAGCTTTGACTGCAATTACTTCCACAGGATTGGAACTAGGGACAGTAACTGAGACATTTCATGCAACAGTGCCAAAAGGTCTTGTGATCAGCCAGAATCCAGAGGCTGGTGCAGGCGTGATATTAGGCAGCAAAGTGAATCTTGTGATTTCAAAAGGAGCTGAAGAACCTGCAGCAGGTACTATAATTGATGGTCCTGCTGGAACGACCATTAGTCTTCCATCAGAAGTAACAGAATTAGAAACACAGATTACTGTATCAGAAAATACATCTGCTGATATTGTAAGTTATGACGAACAACCTGCATCAGTTGCTGTAAAAATAAACACCGGCAATCAGGACTTCGTTGCTGGAAATACCGAATATAAGATTGCTTTTCCAGTAACACTGAATGTCGATGACCCCAGTCGTCTCAGAGTAATGGTACAGATGACAGATGGACTCGTCTTACCGGTCATTGGAGATTATAATTCAAGTTCAAAAAATTACACTATAAAAACCTTTGGACTTGCGAATAACTGGATTATGGGCGTTGTTTCCGGAAATCCCATATCTACTATCCGATCTAAAACCCGTCAGGTATCTTCACAATTCTCAACAAAAATCGCTGCATCTTCATGGCCAAGCCTTGATTATGATATCGCCGATCTCTCCAAAACTGAACCGTCCCCGCTGACTAAAACCATGATTCAAAGTGATATTCTCCCAATAGCAAGGGATGTTTTGATTACACTTCAAAGCGCAGGCTTTTCAGCGCCTCTATTACAACAAACAACAAACGGCGCTTATGAAATGTATTTGATCGATACGGATATGGGACATAGAGCACCTAAAGATGCATCGTATTATTATCCTCCTGATGCAAATCTGTTGGGCAAGGTATATATATTTTATAAAACATATATTCCTGATTACAACTCAATCTCAACATGGACATTGAAAAATGTGATTATGCATGAGACATTTCACGCAGTTCAGTTTGGATATAAATATCGATTTGGCAGTGTTGCGGCCACACCTGATAATGGGAATTATGTTTTCAGTACTGCAGCCGCGTATCAAGAAGGAACTGCTTCTGTGATGGGAGAAACGTATCAAGTTACAGGAAAAATTGATACATCAGAAATTCATGTTGATCATGATCCTTCAGTTCACTTACTCGATAAGGCAGTTGACGACACTGAAACCAGTACACCCTATTCTAAACAGGACTTTTTTGCATTTTTAGCAAAACGATACTTTGCTAGTGAAGGATTAGCCTATCTCCATCCCATGTTTGGTTATATTGCAGCTTCCGCTTCGGGTACATGGGGAAGCACAAAAGATGAGTATTTGTTGATGTACCGGCAAGGTCTGGATTTATTTCTCGCTTCAAAAGGTCTGACGCTTCCGGAAGTCTATACAGAATATGCGATGCAGAGATTATATCTACATGAACCTGCTTATTTAATCAGAAAAAATGAACAAACTGATGATTTATTTGCAGCTAAAACGCTGGCTTACACGTTATTAACAACGGATAGCAGTTATAAAAACTGGGAATCAAAACTTTACTATGACTTTCAGTATGATCCGATATCATTTACAAGTATTAAACCACTTTCATCTGCTGCTGCAACACTCATTGTTCCTACAAATCTTCCTGACAGCATGAAAGAGGGTACGTTACCTCTTAAAATAGTATTAACTGGGGGACAAATCAATCAGATGATGAAACAGGAAGGAGTACGTATTTTGATCATCCGTCACAATAGTTATGGTTCACCGGTTGCAAAAGACCCGATTATTACGGTTAATGATATTAATGCTCCTATTGAAGTCTCGTTAAAAGATGATACAAAGGCTTTAAAGTTTATTATCATCAATTCGTATATAAAAAATATACCTGTAAATGTTACGATAACTGTGGCTAAAGTCAATGTGGCACTGACTGTAAAATATAAAGGACAAGCATGTTGTTACTCTTCATTGGCCTGTTTTCCGGGATATGGAGCCATTGTGAGCGGTATTGTTACTGATGCCGAAGGAAATATTATTTCAAATACTGATATTTTTAATAGCACTAATTTTTCAGCAACTGCAGGAAAAAGTTATGCTGTTTCCATTACCTATAATTATAACTGGGTAAACTGTGGTTGTGGTACATCAGACTGTCCAACGACTAATGAGACGGGCACTGTAACAGGAACAATTACCATTCCTGCGGATGCTTCCAGTGCTTCTGGTTATTTGAGATATCAAGTAGATCATGATGCACAAACCATTACGCTTGTGCCATAATTCAATTTAAGAAAACGTGGGGGCGAATAATTATTCGCCCCTACAATCGATCACCTTTGCAATTATTTAATGAATATCGGTATATATCTCCTAAGAGCTGGCAAAGCGAATAGATACATCCTGTCGGTCTGATGGTTCGATTTCCCAAAGTGTTCGAGATTGATAGTTAAAAAAACGAGCGATAATAATATCTGGAAACTGTTCAATACGGATATTGTACAAATTTGCAGATTCATTAACCATTTCCCTTCGATCCGCAATCTGATCCTCAAGTTCAGAAATTCGCATACCGAGCCGTCTAAATGCCTGATCTGCTTTTAAATCAGGATACTGCTCCACAACAGCAAACAAAGAACGCAATGATTCTGTAATCGCATTTTGCGCTTTCATTTTTTCTTTATCTGTCGAAGCGGTTTCCAACATAGACCGTGCTTTGGTAACTAATTCCAACGTTTTTCGTTCATGCTGCATATAGCCTTCACAGACAGATACCAATTTAGGTAATTCATCAAACCGTTGTTTTAGCAATACATCAATATTGCTCCATGCTTTATCAATATTATTTTTTAACATAACCAGACTATTATAAATCATAATAGCATAATAGACTAAAATAACACACACTAACCCTGTAATGATTAAAACAATCTGCCCTATAGACAACACATTCATTGTTCTTCCTCCTAGTGAAATAAATGGTTAATAAACATAATGCATATAATTAATAATCCAAAATCCGGCAATCGCAAGAATAAAACTTAAAAGAACATAAACAATCCCACGGAACCTCAGCTTTTTAGCAATTTTAGATTCCATTCGGGTTGATGCAATAATATACGGAAGACTTCGAAAAGGTGGACAAGTAATCAGTGTATGTATTCCTTGTAGATTTACAGGTTTCCCTTTTTTGTCTTCGAGAGATTCTTTTAATACCTGATCTTCAACATCCTTAACCACAGCCTCCCATTCTTCAGGATCAATACGTCCATTTTTATTTACATCATACGCCATTAAAGCCTTATAATTCCCTTTAAGCCGTCTTAACCGTTCATTAATACGTTCTTTAAGTGATTGTCCGGTTTTTTCCTTAGGTATCGCATACCCCAACACATAAATCGGGCTAGCCTCAACAATAAGTTCTTCTATCCATTTTTCATGCGGAGGTATGGGCATAGACAAGCCAAGTGTGGTTAACATGACGTTTCCATGATATGTTTCTTTACGGAGTTGTTCAAACTTCGCGCCATCTGGATCAACCTCCACTTTTCCTGTATCATCTTTTAAATAAAAACGTACAGGCCCGCTGGTGTTCGATGCATACTCATACCATTGGTCTTTTTGGTTTTTCCGATATTTACGAAAATGATAATACACGCAAGGTGTTAACGTCATGGGCGAAACAAGATTAAACTTTCTTAACGCATAGCCTTTAAGTTCCATCATTCCCATTGAAACTGAACGAGCTTTACTCGTAGGTAAATCGTCCATCATGCGCTTAATTGAGAGCATATATAATCCATATGCCATCGATGCTACTGATGCTATGAAAAAGAATATCCCTTTGTTAAAAACCCAAATAAAAAGCCTAATCAAATCTCTACCCAAATCCGTTTTGGTGAGCATGTATAAAATAAGCATGACTATTGGAGCACACAAAAGGATTTTTAAAATATTTTCTGTAGTATATAAGGAATATATACTTGATTGTAAGGGTGGCGGAGGTAACGGAAGTAACTCAGAATCGACTTCAATAAAATCAGTTACCTGAGCTGCCCAATTGGCATCCCCAAAAGAAGAGGGTTTTATGGGTATGCCAAGTGAAGATGCTCCTGCAATTGAAGTATCAAGCTTTGGTTTAGCCATTAATGCATCATATGGTTTTTCAATATATTCAGTTGATGATTTATCTTCTAGCGCCAGAGCCTGCTGATCATCCATTTGTAATAGCAGATTCCCATAATGCAGAAATGCATTCATGTTGTGTTCAATTGTCGTTTGGGGCTCACTGCTCAATTCTATTTCACATTTGGGCAGTTCTCCAAATCCAAAACACATATCAATATAAAAATTCCCTGATAAATACCGAAGTTTTTGCACGATTTCATGAATTTCAGATTGTTTACTCATGCAACTGGTATTGGGCAGCCAAGGCTGAATTGTTTCAGAAAAAAATCTCATACCAAAGGGTAATTGCTCAGTTTCAGATAATACATAGACATCAAGTAACGGAGATTCATCGAGAATAGTTCGGTACTTCCATGCATCTTCTGTTTGTTCATGACGTTTACATATCTTATCAATGGCATTCCCAGAGATATCCGTCATCAAACAAATCATTCTGTCTCCTTTTTTGCAATAAAAGGTTTCATGAGTTGCTGATTCAAATATCATCTGATCTTGTTCTGAAGTAAATCCAGTGATGGTATGGGGAATGATTTTTGGCTCAAGGAGTTGTATAATCCAATACGGAATCTCATAATCTTTGAACACCTGACCCATAGATTGTAATCGGTTACGATGTCCTTTTTGAAAAACCGTATAGCCTATTCCCTGAAACGTGTTATGGGTAATATCGGCCTTAATTTGAAAATCCCAGTATAAACTATTGGAGAGTTTTTTTAATGAATCAATATCCATTATTTTTCGATAGACAATTAATATGTACTCAGATTCCATAACCGTTCCTTACAAGTAATTACTATGATTTGGAAAGTACCATACGAAGGGTATCTATGATCTGACTTTTGGCAACAGGTTTTTCAAGAATAGCTGAAATATTACTGATTCTAACGGATTTTGTGGTCGACGAAAACCCCGAAGGGGTTAAACATACCAGCCCAGGGCAGAGCCCTGGGATAGGAACATATTGAGATAAGCCCTGAAAGGGCGTTACATAATGATGGATATATCACGCCTTTTCAGGGCTAAGATGTACTTTACCAATATCCCAGGGCGGTTGCCCTCATATGCATCAAGCTAATGAGATATGCCTATTTATTAGCTCCGTTAGGAGCGATCTGTTTGTAGCAAATAAGTTCCACCCTAATATTAAGCTCCGTTAGGAGCGACCTGATCTATAAACAGGCCGCTCCGATGGAGCTTGATATAATGATGAACATACATTGCTACAAACAGGTCGTCCCTACGGGACTTTCTTAGCTTGATGCATATGCGGTTGCCCTGGGCTGGTATGTAACGCCCTTTTCAGGGCTTATCAAATACACAACAAAATCCGTTAGAAGCAGAAATAGTATCAACTACTAAGATTTTCCCCGGCATGAAACAAGCCTAATGTGTCATATTCTTTTTTAAAAAGGATAAATAATACCCGGATTTAATTGAATTATCTTGTTATTAAGATATAAGTTATCTTGATCTTTTAACCGATTAAGCCATCTAACTGGAGCGCCGTAGGTTTCATTGGTTAAATCAAATGTTCCATAGTGCATTGGGATCAGGTAACGTGCATTCAAATCGGTAAATGCGTGGATGGCTTGTTCAGGATTCATGTGATTATTGCGCATAATAAAAGGCGGATCATAAGCGCCAATCGGCAATATAGCGTAATCGATGCGCTTAAACAAATTTTGAATCTCAGAAAAATGCTGATTATACGCAGTATCGCCTGCAAAATAAATCGTAATATCAGAGGTACGAATTAAAAAACTACCCCACAATACTTTGTTTGTATCCGTTAAATGCCTGCGATGCCAATGATGTGCTGGTAAAAAAAATATATCAACATGATTTCGCGTTTTATACTGCTGATACCATGCGGCTTCCTGTATGCGAATCTTTGGAGAAATCGCATGAAGTAATCTGCCCATGTTTAATGGAACCAGTGCCTCAATCGGATATCTTGCAAGCATACGGATCGATTTTTTATCAAAATGATCATAATGCCCATGGGAAAGCAAGAGATAATCGACTTGAAGCTTATCCAATGATACTGGAACAGGACAAATTCGCTTGACAAATGGTGGCGCAGTTAAACACGGATCACAAATTATGCGAACGCCGTTTAGTTGTATATAAAAACTAGCATGGCCAAGCCAAATAATACAATTCTGCTCTAATTCAGGAAATTGGGTTATCTGATGAACTTTTAAGCGATATGTATCCTTTTTTTTATTTTTCTTTGACCAGATCGAAGAAAAAACCCAAACTAAGCCTTTAAGATATAAATTACGATTCTGAGATGTATAGGGGCCTACAAACCGATTTGATCGATAAGGATTCCCATCATACCCTGACTTTATTATTTTAAGATCTGGATTCAAGTGATATTGCATTGAATACTGCTTTTATAAACAGGTTGCAGTGGTTCCTATAGATTGGCAAATTTTAACCAGTTATGCAGTTATCGTTTTCTTGCTATTTTTATAAGGATATCGTATACAAGCGCATAATTACATAAATAAAAAGACTATATCTGTTCTTAAGACATGTCAACATTTTCATGATTCATGATCATTTTTTGATCATGGTTAACACTATAGGATTT
>PDZT01000045.1 GCA_002753105.1 Deltaproteobacteria bacterium YD0425bin50
CATAACGGATTTTTAAAAGCCATTTGCCATATTCAGAAATTCCCAAAGGACAATGCAAATACATTTATGTTGAACGGAATGGTAAAGATGTCATAGTTTCTTACTATCATTTTTACCAATCCTGTTTGGGGTATAAAAATTCATTCCAAGACTTTTTTAAACTGTTTATGCAAGGTAAAGTTCAGTATGGTTCATGGTTTAAGCATGTTTCTGAATGGCGTAATCATCAAGATCATCCAAATATAATGTTCATCCGTTATGAAGACCTGATTTTAAATTTACCTGTTACGATTGATAGAATTATTCATTTCTGCGGATTCCATGTTGATAAAGAAAGAATGTCAGATATTCTGAAAAAATGTAGTTTTTCATTTATGAAACAACATGAAAACATGTTTGATTATATCAATGAAACAAAATGGGAAAAAGAATGCAGCCAAAAATTGGATGTTCGAAAAGGGCAAAATACTCAAGCCCGACAACTTCTCAACCAAGAGCAGGAAAAACAATTTGAAAAAGAATGGGGAAAATATTTTTAGTTATATGCAAAGTAAAGATGGGGTTATTTATATGAATAAACTGATAGTGTTATTTATGTGTGCTGTAATAATAATTTGTTTTATCGAAGGATGTACCTACCAATCATGGTACGATGGGATTCAAGAAAGTCATCGACAGGAGTGTTATGAATACCAAGAGCCTGAGAGAACAAAGTGTTTAGAAGAAATAAAATCATATGATAAATATAAAAGAGATCGAGAGGAAATCATTAAAATTAAATAGGTTCAGGTTCAGATAAGAATGAATATTGGAGATAAAACTTGGGAGAAAACAATTCAGGAAGGGCTTTCAGCATTTGGATTGGGTATTAATGATAAGCAATTGAACCAATTAACATGCTTTGCCAATGAACTCATCAAATGGAACCAGATAATAAACCTGACACGCATCACCAAACCAGAAGACATTGCAATAAAGCATATGATTGATTCCATGATTCCATGTTCATATGTTCCTGAAAGTTCAGAGCTAATTGACATGGGTTCTGGTGCAGGTTTCCCGGGAATTCCAATGAAAATTTTATTCCCGTCATACAAAGTTCATCTTATTGACTCTTCTATAAAAAAAATTCGGTTTCTTGAACATGTGATTCAGCATTTAAGTATTGATCATATCGATGTAGTTCACTCGAGAGGCGAATTGCTCTCTTCAAAACGATTCACGGGTGATGTAATTATTAGTAGAGCATTTTCAGATTTATCGCATTTTGTTCAGGTGAGTTATCCCTTGTTAAACCCAAATGGTAAACTGATTGCCATGAAAGGCAAACCTCCTGTTGAAGAAATCAACGCGTTCTGTTCAGTCACTCATCGTAAAAAAACTAAACATAACTATGCAGCCTGTCTTCACTATTTTTTAAAGACGTATGAATTACCCTATAGTTTAGATGCTCGTTCTTTGGTGATTTTATCAAAAAAGCTACATGAGGACGCCAAGCTAACATAATTAAGGATGGGAAACAATGACAGACATATTAAACAAAGAAAGATTAACACCTTCAGAAGCGTGTCAATCCCAGTGTGAAGATTTGCGAAAAGCGAATAATAGTAATGATAATAATTTAACATGTTTGAATTTTGTAAAATCATTAATGACCATCAAACAAGAACTTGAATCTGAGCTTGCAGAATATAAAGAGTTTACAAAAATTTTTTATAATGACTCCATCATCGGAATGAGAAATATTGCGAAAACAGGATCGAATGCGATTAGCGGGCTTGGGAAAAATACAATTTTAAAAATTGAAACCGGAGCGCCAAACGAAGATGTTATTAAAAGCATCAAGGAAGATACTCAAAAAGGGATGACCGTAATGAATTCAACCTTGAAAGAGTATGTGGGCCAAGTGACAAAGTTAAAAGGTGCTCTTGAAGAGACAATTCGTAAGAATCAGGAATTAAAGCAAAAGAATAAAGAACTTGAACAGCAGGCAATGACAGATGTAATGACTGATTTTTATAATAAAAGAGCATTTGAAATGATATTGCCTAAAATGATTCAACAATCCAAAGAAGAATCCTTGCCATTAAGCATGTTGTTTATTGATATTGATCAATTCAAACAATTAAATGATACTCATGGTCATCATATTGGAGATATTGCGATTACAAGTGTTGCTAAAATTGGAATTTTAAAAATTTTAGAACAACATATACCCGATAAACAGAAATATGCCTGCATACGTTATGCTGGCGATGAATATGTTATCCTAATAAAAGACATGAATATTTCAAAGGCAACTGAATTGGCCAATAGGATTCGAAATCAACATGCAGATATCCGAAAAGAAATTCTTATGAAATCCCCAGATATCAATCAGCCAGATATGACTAAACCCTTGAATGTTACTTTAAGTATTGGGGTTTATCAATACCAAGGAGAAACGATGGAAGAATTTATTCAAAAGGCAGATGCTCAACTATATCGGGCTAAAGAAGTACGAAATACAGTAGCAAGTCCAATAAAAAGCCCATTTTTAAGATACTAATACAAGAAATGGCTTAGTCATTTTTAATGCAAGTTATACTAATGAAATCCTGCAGATAGGTTAAAATTTAATAAATAATGATATGGAGGGTATCGTTCATGGAATTTAATTTAGAAAATGCGCTGACACTTCTAAGAAAATTACCTTATTATCCAGTACTCCAGTCGAAATCCAAGTATGCTTTAATTGATACGACGCTTTCAGTGATTGCTGCTGCATTTGAAGAAGTATCTGCACTTGCGCCAGAGCTAAAAGAAGAGATTGCGCATTGGAATGAGGGCAGACGTTTTGCGATTGGTGTACTGCCTCGTGGACCGTATATCACCATGGAAAAAAAAGGAGATCGGATTCGTTTTGTTGGCAAAGGCCAAAAAAAACCCGACGTTACCTTTATTTTTAAAAATTTAGATTCTGCACTACTCGTATTTACCGCACAAATTAGCGCCCATCAGGCTGCTGCAGAATGTCGGGTGCTTATTGACGGTAACAATGCATATGCTATGGAGTTAAATCGGGCATTAGCCATGGTTGAAACCTATTTATTTCCTGCGTTTATTTTTAAAATTATATTTAAGAGACCGCCAAAATTGAGTTCAAGTCAATTGATCATTAAAAGCAAAGTTTACGCGAATCTGCTGCCCATTCTTATCAAACACTATTCACAAGTTCAGATTGCTAAATTTAAAGATTAGGAGGAAGAAATACATGTTACCCAATTATTATCAGTTTTATTGTCCAGTAAAAATTCTTTCAGGTCAGCTTGCTGTGAGCAATATTCCTTATGAAATGACACTGTTACATGCAAAAAAAGCGTTTATTATTACGGATAAAGGTGTTGTTAAAGCCGGATTGATTGATATTGTTAAATCTGCTTTTGAAGACTCAACATGTGAAATGGGTTGTATTTTTGATGATGTCCCACAAGATTCTGGGAGTTCAGTAGTAAATAAAGCAGCGATGTTGTTTGAAAAAGAAAAATGTGATTGTTTAATAGCAGTAGGAGGAGGAAGCGCGCTTGATACAGCGAAAGGCGTTAATATTCTTGTATCTGAAAATGCAAAGAATTTACTAAAATTTCAGGGCGTTGAAAAAATCACCAAAGATTTAAAACCATTGATTGCTGTTCCTACGACAGCGGGTACTGGGTCTGAAGTAACAAAAATAGCAGTTATTTACAATGAAGACACCAAAGAAAAAATGGCTTTTGTTTCAGATCGATTATATCCAAAAATCGCAGTTATAGATTCTCGAATGACCATGACCATGCCGCCAAAAATTACGGCAGCAACAGGTATGGATGCATTAACTCACGCCATAGAAGCCTATATTTGCTTACAAAATAATCCAATTGATGATATTTATGCAAAAACAGCGATAGATTTAATTCGGCGTTATTTAATCAGATCCACTGAAAATGGAAAAGATGAAGAAGCAAGATTGGGTATGGCTAATGCAGCCCTTTTTGCTGGTATTGCTTTTTCCAATTCAATGGTGGGTATGGTTCATGCCCTTGCTCATGCTTTAGGCGGCGTGTTTCATGTTCCTCATGGAATAGCTAATGCCATTTTACTGCCATGGTGTTTGGAATACAATATTTCAAAAGAACCCAAAAAAATTGCAGAACTTGCAGCAATTTTAGGCGGTTCCTTAGAATATCTCGAGCACACCGATTTAGCTCATATCACAGTTTCATTAGTTCGTAACTTATTACAACGGCTGAACCGAATTTCGAATATCCCCATGAGATTGCGGGATGCTGGTGTTACACGGGATAAATTGTCAGTTGCAGCACGTTTAGCTATCAATGATGGCGCATTGATCTATAATCCTGCGGAAGTTTCTTATGATGATGCCTTAACGATTTATGAAAAAGCGTTTTAAGTTATAAAACTTGGATCAACTAACATCGGAGAGTATATGAAAAAATCATTTAAAATTATTTATCTAATTTTTTTAATGCCTTGTTTATTCCTGTGTTTAACAACAGTAACACCGATTAAAGCCTATGGATTTGAAAATACACAACGTTTATTGGCTGGTATGTCTGATACTTACTATATGGTCGATGGAATGAAATTCTGTCCAGATGGTCTTGGTGGATTCTATTTTATGAATGGCGATGATCACGATTTTTTACCACAGTCCGTTTATTATTGGAATGGCCAACATGTGATTGATTATGGAATTACACCTGATGCCTTGGGCTTTGAAATTGGAGATTTTAGTGACATCGGATGTGATGCCAAGGGAAATCTATACCTATTGGTCGATTATATTTCAGATGGGAGTCATTTGGCAATTGTTCTGATTAATAAAAATGAAAGTCCTCCTAACAAATACCTGATTTCCCCAACTACTATGGATCAAGTATTGTTTCAAGCAGGTCTTACATCGCATCAGTTTATGGCACATGCACAGATGGCAGTTACTCATAGTGGACATATTTGGTTAATGGTTGTTGATTTTAATGATATTTGCCGACTGTTGTATATTTCACCTCAAGGCACTGTCCTTGGTACATGGAGGTTTGAAGCAATTAGTACAGGTTTCGGATCAATCTATAGTTTTGGATTAGCTGCGGATGAAGATTTACTCATTACTGACATAGAACGTGCTGTGGTTTGGCGATGTGATCCACAACAAGGAATAACACCTTATATCAATTTTAGTGGTTTTCCGACTACCATTTCAAATTTTGCTGAACTTTCAGATGGTTCAATTGTTTTTGCTACGAATTATACAATCAATGTGGACTACACAGAATCTCATAGTTATAGTGGATCCACATCTCTATTAACTACGCTAATTTCTGGTGTGGATAGCCTGTATTTTGGAAAAAAAGTTCAAGGTGGATGGAGTCTTCAGACAGTAAACGCGACTGATTTTGTTGCTTTATTTGGACAACAGGGAGTACCAAATATTTGGTATTTCTGGGTCGATCCATTCGATGGCTCAGTGGTTTATTGCGATGAGAATCATGGTGATTTTTATAAAACACGCTGGGATGTAACCATGAATCTTCCTGACGTTAATTCTCCTGATCCTATTGATGATACACCAGACAAACCTGCAGTAGTGTATGATGCCCAAACAGGCAGTGTCATTATTCGTGAAGTTGAGCTTGTTGGTATTGATCCCACAGAATATTATGAAGTCGAATTGTCCTATATTCCAAACAGTAATCCGATTCGGTTTGGCATTGTTAACCTAAAAAAAATTGAACATCTCCCGGGCAAACCTTCATGTTTTTTTCAAGTTACTACTCAGAGACTCTTGTTAACAAATGTTTACGAATCAAATGATTGGCACACACCTATTGTTGAAGAGGTTTACCTCAACCTAGTTCAAGAAGGCTCAAATTTTTATTTTCAATTAATTACGAATTCGCCACCGGATTCTAACCCAACTGATCCATCTTTCCCCAAAACTGGAACTGGAGAGATTATCATTGACGATGGAATGGCTTACCCAATTGAAAACGCAGTATATACTTGGGACAATGTTCATGCATTTGAGATATTTGTTGGCGATTACATGAATGATAGCGATATCTATTGCTATATTATTGTTGCAGCATCTAAAGCAACAATTGGGCAGCATGAAATAGATAATGATTATATCTCAGCAAATCTTCGCATACATGATTATGTAGATATTCTAACTGGATCTGTTACATTTTCAGAAATAGAAAATGGATTCATAGGTACATGTAATCTTAAAACTCAGGATGGACGAACTATTACTTGCAGTTTCAATGCACCAATACAAGATCACTAACCCGTGTTTCTATTGTGCGCCTTATAATCCGTTAATAAATGAGGCGCATCAAAAAAATCACGGATGCGTTGGATTACTACAAAACGTTACAAAACGTTTTGCGTTTTGTAATGATTAGCAATTAGAAGTCGGTGCTGAAGAAGAGAAGTCGAAAGCGTTAGGTAAAGAATTCGACGAAGAAAATGATAAGAGGCGAGCGCGTAATTCTTGTTTGTATGAATCTGATTCATTAAAAGAAAAAAATAAACTCGTGTCATTGCTCTCCTGTAAATGATTCATCAAAATAATATCTGTTTCAAAACATTTTCGGATCATGGCTTTTAAAAAAACCTTGAGAACTGATTCCATTTTTTTTACCTCCATTAAATTTATTTTTATATTACGAATACAAGTTAACCGAGATTATTTATTTTTTGATAAAAATAATGTGGCAAATCTCGATCTTGTTCTCTGGGAAGGGAATTACTTTATTTTTTACAATTCTTTTAACCGTATATATATATCTTTTTATTGTCAAGAATTAAATCAAAATAAAAAATTGCAACGATATATGTAATTTTAAATTAAATTAAATAGTTAACTTTTTATGCTTTTATCAAGTACATTTTTAATGTATAATACAAAATATTATTTAACCTTATTACAATTTTTGCCATTTCTGCGTAGGCAAAAATCCAGAACTCTTGATATTGGTTATAAAAAAGTGCAAAAGTATAGTGAGGTTATAACTATTGTTTTTTTTATTATCGACACTCAATATATCAAATTCCCATTGAGCATTAGATAAAATACTGGGAAAGAATAACAAAGGGTAAAACACATGAAAAAAATCAAATTTTATTGTCGTATTATATTGAGATTTGGAATTATATTCGCTTATTCCAGTCTTAGCGCAGAAACGATTTTAAAACTTGCAACTGTGGATAATTTCCCTCCTTTTGCATTTATCGATAACGGAAAGTTAACTGGAGTGGCAGTTGATGTGATTCATGAAATGGCTAACAGGATTGGGATTAAAGTTCAAATCAAAGCCCATTCTTGGATCAGGGTCATTGAATCTGTAAAAGATGGTTCGTCTGATGGGGGGTTTTCAGCATTTATGACAGAGGAACGAAAAGAATTCTGCCTCTATACCGGAATTATTCAATACGAGCAGTATCATGTATTTGTAAAAAAAGGAAAGGAATTTTCATTTTCACAACTTAGCGATTTATATGGAAAAACCATTGGGATAGATCGAGGTGTATTTGTAAGCAGGGATTTTCAGCAGGCCGTTAATGATCACAAATTCATTCTGGAAGAAGTCAATGATATGGCAGTACTAAACGTAAAAAAACTTAATCACGGCCGTATTGATGCCATGATCGGTGATTATGGCGTTGTTCCCTATTACGCTAAAATTTCAGGTTTTGAAGGAAAAATTATTTCATTAGGTCCTATTCATGAAAAGCAAGCATCTTATTTGATATTATCCAAAAAATCATCTATTCCGAATATTCAGGAATTACAGGTAAAAATGACCAAAGTTTTAAATGAAATATGGGAAGATGGAACATATCAGAAGTTGATGAATCAATATTTCAAAGGATTGTAAATGAAATGAAGCATATGTTATCTGAAAAAAAAAACAAAAAAAATATACCTTTTTCAGTTGCAAAAAAACTTGCCTTTTATCTGACAATTACACTTACTGTGATATCTCTTTTCTCTGTGTTGGTTTTTTATGTGTATACTAGCACAAAATTGGAAAAAAAATTAGATATACAAGCAAATGAAATGATTGAATTTTTATCTGGAACGCTTCTAATACCGCTTTGGGATTTTGATGATCGAGCTGTTGTTATAATCGGTAAAACGATATCACAGAATTATCTTGTTGGATTATTGATAATAAAGGATAAAAACGGCAATATTATTTATACTGAAACCAAAATAAGAAAATCTGATCTTATTATCAAAACCAATGAAATATGGAAAAATGGAGAACAAATAGGTGAGGTTCAGCTTGGCTTAACAACGTCTGTAAATCAAAAAAGCAGTAATGAAATGATTTTGTTTTTTCTTATAACTGCACTGTTCAACATCATAGCCCTGCTTTTAGGAACAAAAATTTTTATCTCTAAATTTTTAGAGACCCCTTTAAACCATCTTAACTCTATTGTTGAGCGATATTCACAGGGAATATATGATATTAATTATATATCAATACCGTATCTTGAATTCAGGCCTTTTGGCAATATCCTTACTGAAATGGGTCATAAAATTCAACATAATCTGAACGAACTGAAAGAATCTGAAGAAAAATTTCGGAGTTTTGCGGAACAGTCGCTTGTTGGTATTTATTTGATGCAGTACCGTGTTTTTAAATATGTCAACCCAAAATTTGCTGAAATGTTTGGCTATTCAGTCAAGGAATGCTTAAATGGTTTATCTATAAATAAACTTATCTATCCGGATGATATAAAAAAAATTGACGAAGTAATACACAAGAGTTTGTCAGGAGAAATAAAATCTATTCGATATGAAATTAGATGTGTAAAGAAAAACGGCGAGATTATCTATACAGAAGTTTTCGCTTCCACATTCTATATTGATGGGAAAAGTTCAGCGATAATAGGTACAATATTGGATATTACAAAGCGTAAACAGGCAGAAGAGGAATTGAAGAAAGCCAAAGAAAAAGCAGAAGAAAGCGAAGCTCAGTTACGCACACTCAGTGATAATCTCCCGGGAGGGCTTGTCTATCAAATTGACTCTGGAGTGAATGGTCAAGATCGCTATTTTTCATATATCAGCGCTGGGGTTGAGTCTTTACATGGGGTTACTGCCACAGAAGTCTTGAACAATGCTATGACTATATATGGACAGGTTGTAGAGGAATTCAAAAGTATATTAGCTGAACGGGAAGCATTTGCAGCAGCCAATATGATACCATTCAGTACCGAAACAAAGCTCCGGTTGCCATCTGGTGAAATACGATGGCGTCTTTTTGCTTCAGCACCTCGCCGAATTCCAAATACTCATCTGATCTGGGATGGTATTGAAATCGATATCACTGAACGCAAACAAGTGGAAGAATCGCTGGCGAATGAAAAAGAACGGTTAATGGTAACTCTTCGTTCAATTGGTGATGGGGTCATTACCACTGATACTCAAAGTCGGGTTGTTCTGATTAACACAGTTGCAGAAGAATTGACTGGATGGCGGCAAGATCAGGCTGGAGGAAAACACATTCGGCAAGTATTCCATATTATCAATGAGCATACCCGGCAACTTAGTGAAAATCCAGTAGAAAAAATAATTAGAACAAGAAGCATTACTGGGCTTGCGAATAATACCTTACTTGTCTCGCGTGATGGAACTGAACGGATTATCGCTGACAGCGGAGCACCGATACTGAATCGGGATGGCAATATTATTGGAGTGGTTCTCGTATTTCGCGATATTACCCAACGTGTTTTAATGGAGTCGGAACTCCAACAAGCCCAAAAATTAGACTCTATTGGGATACTTGCTGGAGGTATTGCCCATGATTTCAATAATATGTTAGGAGTTATTTCAGGTAATGTTTCTTATGCACTTGCCCAACTTGACCGGAATAATAAACTTTTTGAAATACTTACTGATGTTCAAACAGGTACAAAACAAGCTCAACAATTAACCCATCAACTTCTTACTTTTTCTAAGGGAGGCGCTCCAATTAAAAAAGAAGCTGACCTGAGAGAAATCCTGAGAGAATCTGCTTTATTTGTTACGAGGGGATCTAAAGTTCGTTGTGAATTTGCATTTCCTGATAATTTATGGGCTGTTGCTGTAGATAGTGGTCAAATGAATCAAGCCATAAGCAATCTTGTCATCAATGCTACTCAGTCTATGCCAGATGGAGGCATTATCATAATTAAGGCAGAAAATATAACGGTTTCACCTGAAGATACCATCCTTTTGCAACCCGGATATTATTTAAAAATGACTATTCAGGATACTGGAGTTGGTATTTCAGAAAAATATATTTCACAAATATTTGATCCGTATTTCACAACAAAACAAAAAGGAAGCGGATTAGGCTTGACCACCACCTATTCCATTATCAAAAAGCATAATGGACACATTTCTGTTGATTCAAAGATCAATAAAGGAACCACGTTTTTTATTTATTTGCCTACGACATCCCCCAAACCTTTTGTTGATAAAAAAAAGAAGCAGATTGAACATAAGGGACATGGAAAAATTCTTATCATGGATGATCAGGAAATGATACTTGAAACAACATGCAGATTACTAGAATTGTTAGGATATGAGAGCGTTTTTGCTTTGGATGGTAAACAAGCTATTGCTATGTATAAAGAAGCATTTGAATCTAACCGGCCATTTGATTTGGTCATTCTTGACTTAACGGTTCCGGGTGGGATGGGTGGAGCTGAAACCCTTCCGGAATTACTAAAAATTGATCCCAAGGTTAAAGCGGTTGTTTCTAGTGGCTATTCAAATGATCCGATCATGGCAAATTACCAAACTTATGGTTTTTGTGGGGTTATCCCTAAACCATTTACAAAAGCTGATGTTGTAGAGGTATTGGATAATATACTTAGTACAGGAAACGGTAAATTCGTTTCTATTTCTGGATGCCGACTTTCGTCGGCATGATGATCGGACGATCCTGTCAATCGTCATACCGGCGAAAGGCGGTATCCAGAAAATCGGATGCGTATTTAGCGTTCTGTGTACTAAGAAAAAATCACTTCAATTTGTTGTGGTCCAAGTTTTTTCACTTTAAAATTTTCATTAGTTGGTAAAAAGGACATGTTCTTTTGAATTCCTACACTTTCAAGCGATTTTTCCCATTTATCCTTACCGAATTTAGAACTTACTAAATCCTGAAGACATTTAACGATTGTTCCTTTCATTTTTTCCTCCTAATCTTGCGGCGTCCCGCACCAATGTTAATTGTAATGAAAAGTATCCCACTTTTTTAAAAACTCACCAACTGTCTCAACACATAAGGAAGTATGCCGCCATGCTTGAAATATGTCACATCCACTTCTGTATCCAGACGTGCCAAGGCTTGAAAGATAATGGATTGCCCGTCTTCCTTTAAAGCAGTAATAGTTAATACCGCTCTTGGATGAATATCCTCTATTCCAGAAAGGCTAAACTGTTCAGAACCATTTAACCCTAAAGATGCCCAACCCTGTCCTTCTAAAAATTGTACAGGTAACACCCCCATACCTACAAGATTGCTTTTGTGAATTCGTTCAAACGATTCTGCAAATACCACTTGAATTCCGAGTAATCGCGTACCTTTAGCTGCCCAATCGCGAGATGAACCCGTGCCATATTCTTTACCTGCAAGTACGATCAATGCCTGCTGACGTTCCCGATATCTTAATACCGCATCATACACATACAACGTTTCTTTTTCTGGAAACACCAACGTATAACTTCCCTCTTTGGGAGATACCAATTGATTTTTAATACGAATATTCCCAAATGTTCCGCGCATCATGACCTCGTGGTTGCCCCGTCTAGCGCCATACGAATTAAATTCTTCGAATTTTATGTTATGTTCGATTAAATACTGACCTGCTGGATAATGAGCTGGGATTGCGCCAGCCGGAGAAATATGATCTGTAGTTACAGAATCACCCAGTACCAAAAGCGCTTTCGCATTTTTTATATCTGTTTTGGGTTCAATTACGGTACAAACATCATCAAAATAAGGTGGCTTTTTAATGTATGATGAATCTGCATCCCAAGGAAATGTAATGCTTTTTGTTATTGCAATATCATTCCAAAACGCATCTCCCGAAAACAGATCAGCATATTCTTTCCGATACAATTCACTGAATGAAATCTGTGTGAATAGCGATTCTATTTCCGATCGGTCTGGCCAGATATCTTTCAGATATACAGGCTGACCATTTGGATCAATACCTATAGGGCATGTGGTAATATCCAGATCAGTTCTGCCCAATAGAGCAAATGCAATAACCAGCATAGGAGACATCAAATAATTTTCTTTGACAAGCTGATGTACTCGGGCTTCAAAATTACGATTACCGGAAAGTACTGAAGCAACAGATAGATTATGGGTCTTAATGAGTGCTTCAATGTCTTTATGTAAATTTCCGCTGTTGCCAATACATGTTGCACAGCCAAAGCCAGCAACATGAAACCCCAAGGCTTCAAAATAGGGCATCAATCCAAGTTTTTCAAGATATGCAAGGACTGCTTTAGAACCCGGAGTTAAAGATGTTTTAACATGGTTAGGGACGTTAAGTCCTTTTTGAACCGCCTTTTTAGCAACAAGGCCAGCACCAATCATGACATAAGGATTGGATGTGTTGGTACAGGAAGTAATTGCAGCAATCACAACGCTATGATCTTTCAGAGTGATCGGATGCCCATTGCATTCTATAGAATAGCTTGTTCGATTTTCTTGCTGCGGTTTTCCTAAGTCATGCAGGATAATCCGATCATGTGGACGTTTAGGGCCTGCCACACAAGGCAGTACTTTTGACAGATCAAATTCCAATACATCTGTATATTCAATTCCAGCGTATTGGTTATCAAATAACCCAATGGTTTTGGTGTATGCTTCAACCCGTTTGGCAAGATGTGTTCTGCCGGTTGTTTTGAGATAATCGATAGTCATCTCATCAATCGGAAAAAATCCCATTGTAGCGCCATATTCAGGACTCATGTTTGCAATGGTAGCGCGATCTGGAACTGAAAGATGTTTTTTTCCTTCACCAAAAAACTCAACAAATTTTTCAACCACTTTATAGTTACGTAGAAATTGCGTAATAGAAAGTACAACATCCGTAGCTGTTACGCCTTCCTTAATCTCGCCGATTAAACGAACGCCAATGACTTCAGGAATGGGCATAAAATAGGGTTGACCTAACATGACAGCCTCGGCTTCAATTCCACCGACACCCCAACCCATGACCCCTAATCCATTAATCATTGTTGTATGGGAATCTGTTCCTACAACGCTGTCTGGATATACAATTAAGGTTTTCTGTTGTCGTTCTGTCATGACAACTTCAGCTAAATACTCCAAATTGACCTGATGACAAATACCAGAATTGGGCGGTACAATCCGAATATTTGAAAAACTCTGTTTTGCCCAGTTTAATAACTGGTATCTTTCCAGATTACGCTGGTATTCTAATGCGACATTGTTTTTTAAGGCAGTATCTGTTCCAAAGTAATCTACCTGAACGGAATGATCAATGACTAAATCTACAGGAACCAAGGGATTCACGATTTCAGGATTTTTTCCAAGTTCTTTCACTTTATCGCGCATTGCAGCCAAATCAACAATAGCTGGAACGCCAGTAAAATCCTGCATCAATACACGAGAGGGGTAAAATGGGATTTCAACTGGTTTTTCATATCGAGTTTTCCAATTTGCAATAGTGATCAGATCAGATTCTTTAACGACCTGATAATCGAGTTTTCGTAATATATTTTCAACCAGAATTCGAATAGAAAACGGAAGTCGTTCTATATTGGCAATTCCCTCTAAGGATAATTGTTGAATATCAAAAAACGTATATGTTTTCCCTTCTATGGTCACATGTCTCTGAAAATCGTTTTTATTCATCGCCTTGCTCCTGTAATTCCTTAATAAATATTAGTTAGCTTTTCAGACAAATCGAAAATCGAATATTGAACATATTGAAATCTATAAACAGTGTTTGACAGCCTGAATCACTGCTGCATAATCTGGTTCCTGTTTAATTTCTGGGACAATCTGTACATGCTGTAAAATTCCTTTAGTATCTACAACAAAAACAGCTCGAGCTAACAATCGAAGTTCTTTAATTAACACGCCATAGTTTTGACCAAATGAGGCGTGTCTATGATCTGAAAGCGTAAACACCCGATCTAAACCATGAGCCGCGCACCATCGTTTTTGAGCAAATGGTAAGTCCATACTCAAAGTTAATACACGTACATTAGTACTCAATGCACTGGCTTCATGGTTAAATCTTCGGGTTTGTAAATCACAAATTGGAGTATCTAAAGAAGGTACTGAAGACAGAATACATACTTGTCCTTTAAAGGAGGATAATACAACCGGTTTTAAGTCAACATCAATCACATCAAAATCTGGTGCAATATCACCAACTTTGAGTTGTGGGCCGATCAATGTTAATGGATTGCCTTGGATGGTAATTGCTGAAGTGTGTTCTTGCATAATTCACCTTTTTTTTTATTTGAATGTTAAATGTTACGTCAAGTGTCATTTGTCTTGATTATTAAACCCTATATGGGGTATCTAATACATAGGTTAGAGGTTTTTGTAAATTCCTAATTGAACGATATTGCCCCCCATTTTTTGTCAAATAAATAAAAAGAGTATGTGTATCCATTTCCATTAGGAGGGAACATGAAAAAATTTTTTGGGTTTCTTGTTTTTATTTTATTAAGCAGCTTAGTGGTTCAGATGAGCCATGCTGCTACATACAATGCTAACGGTAATTGGGAATACACGCCTCACAGCAGTTGGGTTGACGCCGGAAATGTTCCCGGGTGTACTGCCACACCTGAGGTAACAACTAATATTGCCATAACTCAATCTGGAGATACATTCACCATAGAGGGCAATCCTGTTACTGGAACCATTAATGGGGCAATTTACTCAATGGTATATTCAATACCTATGGAACAAGGCGGAACCCAAACCATTAATAGTACTATAACATTATCATCATGTTCGCAAGGAGTTGGTACAGTAACATGGGAATTCTCTATGGGAGAATACTTTTGTAATGGAGGATTTGAATATGAAATCTACCGAGTTGGATCATGTCCAGATGAAAACGTCCTACCTTTAGCGAGCATTCAATCACCATCAACTGGAACTCAATTTCCTGCCGGACAATCCATTACATTTTCAGGATCAGGAACCGATTCAGATGGGACGATCTCTTCATACAATTGGAATTTTGGCGATGATACTACTGCTTCAGGAAACACTGCCACTCACAGTTATAGTCAATCAGGTACTTATACAGTAACACTAACCGTTACGGATGACAAAGGTGCAACGGCTACAAATTCAATTTCCATTCAAATACAGCAACCTGTTAATTCCCCTCCATCAGCCACGATTTCAACTCCAACCAATAATGCTACATTTATTTTGAATCAATCCGTCTCTTTTCAGGGCAGCGGAACAGACTCTGATGGCACGATTGCTTCATATCATTGGAACTTTGGAGATTCAGGTACTGCTTCAGGAAATATGACTACTCACAGTTATACTCAATCTGGCAGTTATACAGTAACACTAACCGTTACGGATGACAAAGGTGCAACAGCTACAAATTCAATTTCCATTCAAATACAGCAACCTGTTAATTCCCCTCCATCAGCCACGATTTCAACTCCAACCAATAATGCTACATTTATTTTGAATCAATCCGTCTCTTTTCAGGGCAGCGGAACAGACTCTGATGGCACGATTGCTTCATATCATTGGAACTTTGGAGATGGAACAAGCAATTCAGGGAACACCATCACCCACACTTATACTCAAGCTGGTACTTATAGCGTTAGACTCACCGTTACCGATGATAAAGGTTCATCAGCTATAGCCTCAATTACTATTCAACTACAGGAACCGCCGAATACTCCACCATCTGCCTCTATCGTTACCCCGAGCAATAACGCTTCATTTGTAATGAATCAATCTATCTCTTTTCAAGGCAGCGGAACAGATTCTGATGGATCGATTGTTTCATATAGTTGGACTTTTGGAGATGGAGGCACTGCTTCAGGAAGCACTACGACTCATACCTTTACTCAAGTCGGTACTTATACTGTAAAATTAACCGTTACGGATAATAAAGGCGCAACTGCAACCCATTCAATTAGCATCCAAATACAGGAACCACCCAATACTCCACCATCAGCAACTATCTTAACGCCAACCACCAACGCTAAATACATTGTAAATCAATCTGTCTCTTTTCAAGGTAGCGGAACAGATTCAGATGGTTCGATTGTTTCATATAGTTGGACTTTTGGAGATGGAGGCACTGCTTTAGGAAGCACTACGACTCATACTTTTACTCAAATCGGTACTTATACTGTAAAATTAACCGTTACCGATAATAAAAGCGCAACTGCAACCTATTCAATTAGCATCCAAATACAGGAACCACCCAATACTCCACCATCCGCAACTATCTCAAGTCCAACGAATAATGCGTCATTTACTCTGAATCAATCTATCTCTTTTCAAGGCAGTGGAACAGACTCTGATGGATTGATTGTTTCATATAGTTGGACTTTTGGAGATGGAGGCATTGCTTCAGGAAACACGACTACGCATAGTTATACTCAACCCGGTAATTATACTGTAATACTAACCCTTACTGATAACAAAGGAGCAACGGCTACAAGTTCAATTCGTATTCAAATACAACAACCGAACAACATTCTGCCATCAGCAACTATTTCAAATCCAATCAATAATGCTTCATTTGTTTTGAATGAATCCATCTCTTTTCAAGGTAGCGGAATAGACTCTGATGGTTCGATTGCTTCATATAGTTGGACTTTTGGAGATGGGGGGACTGCTTCAGGAAGCACTGCTACACATGCTTATACTCAAGTCGGTACTTATACTGTAATACTCAGCATTACTGATGACAAGGGCGCAATAGCTACATATTCTATTACTATTCAACTACAGGAACCACCCAATACTCCTCCATCAGCAGCGATAACAACACCAAATAATAATGCCTCATTTGTTGAGAACCAATCCATTTCATTTCAAGGCAGCGGAACCGATTCTGATGGATCGATTGTTTCATATCATTGGAACTTTGGAGATTCAACCAATGCTTCAGAAAATACGACTACTCATACTTATACTCAAAGCGGTACTTATACAGTAACACTAACCGTTACGGATAACAAAGGTGCAACGGCTACAGCTTCAATTATCATTCAACTACAGGAACCACCCAATAATGCTCCATCAGCAACGATAACAACTCCAAGCAATACTGCCTCATTTGTTGTGAATGAATCCATCTCTTTTCAAGGCAGCGGAACGGACACTGATGGCACGATTGTTTTGTATAACTGGGATTTTGGAGATGCAACGAGCAATTCAGGAAACACGACTACGCACACCTATGCCCAATCCGGTACTTTTACAGTAACACTAACCGTTACGGATGACAAAGGTGCAACGGCTACAAATTCAATTCATATTCAAATACACCAACCGGATAACAAGCTCCCATTAGCAACTATCGTATATCCAAGCAATACTGCCTCATGTGTTGTGAATGAATCCATCTCTTTTCAGGGCAGCGGAACAGACTCTGATGGCTCGATTGCTTCATATCATTGGAACTTTGGAGATGACAGTCAGTCAACGGAACAAAATCCAACCCACACCTATACGACTTCAGGAACATATACTGTTACACTCACCGTAACAGATAATAAAGGATCAACAGGAAAAGCAACGCTATCGATTCAAATTACTGCTGGGAATTCAGCACCTACAGCTTCAATTCAATCCCCTTTAAATCAGGCAAGTTACATGGTGGGTGAATCTATTTCATTTATTGGAACTGGGGTTGATCCTGAAGGAGGAACTCTGATCTATCAATGGGATTTTGGAGATCAAAATACGTCTTCATTGCAACAAACAGAACATACTTACAATGCTTTCGGAACATATACAGTTCGTCTTAAAGTTATCGATACAGATGGTGTGTTTGCAACGCAAGAGATAACGATCATAATTCGGGCCAAGGCCATTGTAAAAATCATAAACCCGGCTTCAGAAAGTAACTATACAGAAGGTGATGCCATTACGTTTACTGGTAATGCAACTGACCCTGCAAATGGACAGCTAAATAACATTACATTGGCTTGGACTTCAAATATAGATAGGCAACTAGGCACTGGAGACACAGTGACGAAAAGTAACCTCAGTATTGGCAGGCATACCATTACATTGACAGCTACAGATACTAACGGGGTTAGTTCAACTGATACCATTACCATTACAGTACAAAAACGCATTTTCCCACCTCAGGTTCGAATAACCTCACCAGAAACCTCTCGCACCTACATTTCCAAAATACCTATACGATGTATTTCATCCGCTTCAGATATCGATGGACTCATTGTATCATATCTATGGAATTTTGGTGATGGACAGACAAGCACTGAAATGCAGCCCCAACATACCTATGAACGAGGGGGAACCTATAGTGTTAAAGTGTCAGTCAAAGACAATGATGGTGGTGTAGCAGAGGATAGTATTACAATCTGGGTGAATAATTCTCCTTCAGTCTCAATTAGTTCCCCAACCAATAACAGTTCGTATGTTTTGGGTGATATTATCCGATTTCAGGCACAAGCATCAGACATCGAAGATGGACAACTGGATGATGGGGCATTTAGCTGGTCATCAAGTATTGATGGATCTCTTGGAATTGGCAAAGAATTAGTTAGCTCAGAGTTATCTATTGGATTTCACACCATTCAATTAAAAGTGTCAGATCGCCATGGCGCAACATCAACTGCCCAGATGAATTTATTTGTACTTAAAGAAGTTTCTCAACCCACACCGTTTATAACCTATCCACTCAATCAACATCATTTTTCATTAGGAGAATCCATACTGTTTAATAGTGTAGGTACAGATAGAGACGGCTATATTATATCATTTCAATGGAATTTTGGTGATGGCACCTTGAGTGATAAACAAGATACAACACATTCATATACGAATGCCGGAACTTATACTGTTACTTTAAGGGTTATGGACAATGACAGCGCTACCAATTCTGTGTCCATAGAATTGGTAATAGATGAAAAAAACAATCAATCTCCACAAGTTACTATCCTTCAACCCACAGGTGGAAAACACATATTTGGTAAAAATATTATGTTTATAGGATTAGCGGTTGATCCTGAAGATGGTACTTTAGAGAATGAGCAGGCATTAACATGGATTTCAGATATCGATGGCATTTTAGGTCATGGTACAGCTTTAATTAAAGATAGCCTTTCTGAAGGACGTCACCGCATTCAATTAGATGCTGTAGATAGTTATAAGAATGTTGCTTCTGCTTTTGTAGAAATTGAGGTTACACTCTTGCCCTTGACACCCACTGTAGTATTAACTACTCAAGGCATTGAAGGGGTCCTACGATGGAATATTGTTCAAAACGCGGATGGCTATCAAGTGTTTTATGCACCTTACCCTAACGCAGAAACCATTGGAAATATAGACGTTCAAAATATATTAGAAGTCCGTGGAGAACTATGGTCGGGTTTTGCATTTTATTTTGCAGTAAAGGCTTATAATGAATATGGATGGAGTGATTATTCTAATATTGTATATGTAATTATTCCATGATCTCATCTTAACACTGTAGAAACACGACAATATGCTTGATATTATAAAATTTTAATTATGGATAAATTCACATGAGACTTTTTGATAGCCATTGCCATCTTGACGATCGTGCATTTGATCAGGATATTGAACAAACACTGCATCGGGCAGAAAAAGCAGATGTCCACCGATTCATGATTGTGGGTATTTCAGAACACAGCTCAACAAAAGCACTTGAAATCGCTAAATGCTATGGGAATTGCTATTCATCTGTAGGCGTACACCCCCATTATGCAAAGCATTGCAGAATAGAAACCATCAATACGTTAAAAAAACTTACCCATCATCCAAAAGTCAAAGCATGGGGTGAAATCGGTCTAGATTTCGATCGCATGCATTCACCTCCATCAGTTCAGGAAAAATGGTTTATCAATCAGCTTGAAACCGCGATTGAGTTGAAATTACCCATCATTTTTCACGAACGCAGTACAAAAGGCAGGTTGCTTGATCTGCTCACTCAACACAAACATGATCTTGGAAATGGCGTCATTCATTGCTTTACAGGTACACTTGAAGAAATGCAGGCTTATGTATCGATGGGTCTGTATATCGGTATCACTGCAATTGTAACAATGACCAAACGCGGTGAAAACCTAAGACGAATTATACCTCATATTCCTTTGGAACGATTATTAATCGAAACAGATTCTCCGTATTTACTCCCAGAAGCTTTAAAAAAACAGACGCAACGAAATGAACCCGCTTTTGTTCGATATACATTGGATATGTTATGTACACTAAAAAATCTCAATATTGATCATTTATCTGAGCGTATCTGGCAAAATACATGCAACGCATTTGGGATCACGGATTAAAGAGATGACGCAGATGACGACACAGATGACACGAATTATAATGGAGAATTATTCGTGACAGCAGTTAAATTTTTTCGTCTATTTTCAATACGTTGGAGCATTAAGTGGAAACTGATGCTTGTCATGACATTTATTGTAGTAAGCCTTGTATTAAGTTTAACCTACCTGCAAATCTCTTCTCAAAAAGCAATGATGGAAACAGAATTAGCCAAACGAACATTGTTGATGAAAGAGAATATGATTGAACGGGGACAAGGCTATATTGTCAATGTGGCCATGCAATTAGAAAAAGATATTGCCTCGTTTAATTTTTCAAGTGCTGTTGAAACGATTCAAAATGCAGTGGTTCAGAATAATTCTTTAAACTATGGCGTAGTTATCTCGGCTGATGGTGTTGTGTATGCACACACCTTGATGCCTAATCTCGTTCGCACCACGATAACTGATATGTCAAAATTAAACGTATTAAAAAGTCAAGAAATAACCGTATTGGATTATCGGGAACATGGAGAATCTGTCAGTTGAATCAATGGTCTT
>PDZT01000335.1 GCA_002753105.1 Deltaproteobacteria bacterium YD0425bin50
ATGGAGAAAAATGTCTTTACGATGGTCTTTCAAAGCTATTTCCTGAAGCCAGCTTTGCTTTGGATATTCGACATCTGGAAGAGAAGATATGGAAAGTGGGTCACCTTTTCCATAAAGAAGGGAGCGATGAATTGCACCAATGGGTAGATGAGAAAGTAGAGCTATTGTATACGGGTCAGGTCTCTAAATTGCTTACAGAGTTGAAAGAGTTAATAAAAAATCTATCAGCAAGAGCCAAACGAGATGAAAATAAAAGAGAAGGTGTGAACAACCTGATTAAATATATAGAACCTCGGTTGAACATGATGAACTACAAGCGGTTAATTGATGAGGATTTGCCCATTGCATCTGGTATTGTAGAAGGTGCAGCCAGATATGTGATAGGAGAACGAATGGATTGCAGTGGAATGCGTTGGATACCTGAAAGAGCGGAAGCGTTGCTTCGTCTCAGATGTATTGAGTTGAATGGAGATTGGGATCATTTTTTTGAATGGGGATATAAAAAATGGAAGGAAAGGATGAGACAGGGAGAAAAGGTAATCATCCGACAAGAAAAACCAGATAACCTGCCGAGTATAAAGTCTTTTGCTGATAGTTATAATGAACAGGAGGAATATGGGGAGGCTGCATAATTTACATTTTTTTAATGAGACGAACTGCAACTGCACCCAATTTATTCAGTCCCCCAACCTTTAGATACGCCCGTTTATATATATGTCGTAAATTTTTATCGTGTTTAAGGTGTTGTAGCTGTTATAGGTGTTGTAGGGAGAGTTGCAGCTACAATTTCAAGAATCATTTTATCTGTAGTAACTGTATTAATCTGAACTGTAAACCCATTGAATTTTTCCTGTAATATCAATTTCATCAATTCCTCAACAGACCCTTGGATTTCCGCGTTATATACCGTATTATCAAGCGTCATTTCTAACATGGATAATTTTTTTATCATTGGCACTTGTTCTAATTTTTTAATTAAGGCTGAGTAATAGCCCTGATTTTTTGTTCCTTGAAGAATCAATGCGATTGGAATGAGGGAATTGTGTTGTTTTTTTTGATAAGTTTCTGATAATTTTTTACAAATATCTTCACCTGTCACTTGTCCAATTTTGTTCATAAATACACTGGGTTCTGCAATTTCACTTGGCATGATATTGGGTATATTCTGAGTGGTTGATGTGATTGTTTCACCTGTCTTGGTTCGATATGCTGTGGCTTGAAGCTGAACGATTACCATTTCAAGTTCCTGAGCTGCTCCTGAACGCTGCGGCATAATAGACGCCATACCATAAATTACGATATCCGCACCAAACGAAGAACCAAGCATCATGATGTCCTGAGTTTGCAATTCATAGCTTAGCTCTTTTTTTATTGCATCTAATTCTGACTTGCGAGTTGAAGGATCAATAATCTCAAAATTTTTTGAGCGTAGAATAGCTGCCATAGACACATCTGCATATGTCTTAATCCAGCCGCCGCCACTTGTTTTTTTCCACCAGTAATTGGGTAAAATATCATCCAGATTTTTTTCGGAAATACAGAGAAGAATTTTAGGTAATTGGACTTCTTGTGGCACTATTCTAACAGAAGAAATTTCCTGATCTAATTTGGATTGAAGAACTTGGGTTTGTACAAGAACTGAATATGAAGTATTGTTTTTAAATTCAGCAAGAACGCGATAATTTTGAATAAACAGTTGGCTTTTAGGCAAAAAAGAGTTCGCAAGTGTCTCAATATTTTGTACTAATGAATCAGGCGGTACAATAGTGATGATTGCCTGTTCAATAGCCTTTTGAAGTGCATTGGAAATGGCCTGCTGTCTTGCAGAAGTCGGGTCTTTAGAAATAACAGCACTCCCGATAACAGTAATATTCAATGGTTCAGTCGATACCATTCCAAATGCGAAATGATTTACTAAGGAAAACATCAATACTAACCATAGACTCAATGCCTTTTTGTTAACCATCATTGTATTTATCCTCCAGTATTTAGGTTATTATTCAAAATTTACAATTGTCTCTCTAACGCATAATCCGAAATCATAAGCAATGTATCACGGGTAATGGATTCATTAAAAACAGATAACGCAGCTTTGGCTTGTTGGATGTGTTCTACGGCCTTGGACCGAGTGTATTGAATTCCGCCTGTTTCGATTAACAGCTCTTTAAGTCTTGTGAACTCTGCTTCTGAAAAATCTGGTTCTTTAATCATGTGTTGAATCATCCGTCTATCTGACTCATTCACATGCTTAAGTGTATAAATCAGGGGGAGCGTAATTTTTCCCTCCCGAATATCTGCCCCAATATTTTTACCAAGCAGATTTGTATCAGCAGTATAATCCAGAAGATCATCCGCCATTTGAAACGCAATCCCCAAATGATACCCATATTCAGAAAGCGCAATTTCTTTTTCTTTAGGAGATTTCGCAAGAATCGCTCCTGAACAACAGGCACCACGAATAAGCGACGCTGTTTTGCGTTCAATAACTTGCATATATTCTTCTTCGCTGAGATGAATATTATGTTTATGCATCAATTGGTATATCTCACCCTGTGACATATCCTCAGTAATTTGGGCAATTATTTTTATAATTCGTGTATCATAACTCTCTGCAGCAATGGCAAGTGACCTCGCTAAAAGAAAATCGCCCACAAGAATAGCCATTGAATTATCCCAAACTTTATTGGCAACAGGTTTTCCTCTTCGTAAATCAGCACCATCGATCACATCATCATGAAGCAGCGTTGCCGCATGAAGATATTCAAAAATAACAGAAAATGTCTTATCTAATTGCCCCTGATAATTACACAACCTTGCAGAAAGTACCATCAGCAATGGCCTTAACCGCTTACCCCCGCTAAACAAGATATGCTGTGAAATTTGCTTTACGAGATCAAGATAGGGATTCAGATTGTTGATGATTTCCTGTTCAATTTCAGATAAATCCTTTTCAGTTAACCGTTTAAGACGTTCTTTCAGGTCATTCATATGTGTTGCTCTCCTATTAGATCATATTCTGAACTATCTGTAATCCGTACATCAACAAAAGACCCTACGGATATGTTTTTTGAAACATGAACATAAGTAAGTCCATCAACTTCAGGCCCTTGAAACCGTGTACGGCCGATATATGTCCTCCGCCCTTCCTCCTGACTTTCTATCAAGACCTGCTGAGTTGTACCAATATATTTTTGATTATTCAATTTTGATAGTTCAGCTTGAATATGCATTAAATGATGATATCTTTCTTGAGCAGCCCGTTTGGGTACATGTGGGGAAAGCCTATGCGAAGCTAAATCCGATGCATCTGAATATTGAAAAATGCCGAGATGATCAAAACGAATATCCCGAATAAACGATTCAAGGTATTTGATATCCTGATCTGTTTCTCCGGGGAAACCAATTAAAAGCGTAGTTCGTAATGCCGCATGAGGCATCAACCGCCGAATTGTTTCAAAAAGGCGATATAAATCCGCTGAGCGATAATGCCGTCCCATTCGTTTTAATATAGTATCGCTGGCATGCTGTATGGGTAAGTCAAAATATGGACATACATTTTCATGTAAAGAAACTTCTTTTATAAACTCTTCAGTAATACTCTCTGGATGACCATATAAAACCCTCAGCCAAATGTCATTTGAAAGCGTTGAAATGTCTAAGATAAGTTGTTGAAGGCTATAAACAGGATTCAAATCCAGACCATAACACGTCGTATCCTGAGCCACAAGGTTAAATTCTTTGAATTGATGATTCATGAAATGAGTCATTTCTGAAAGAATTGTACTTGGAGACCGGCTGCGATATTTTCCCCGAAGTGCTGGAATAATGCAATACGTGCAGTGTTTATTACATCCCTCAGCAATTTTGATATGAGTCGCTGGGAAAGTACTAGGAATTCGATTCATCATCCATGATTCAGGATGGGAATACTGATTTGGATCTGAACATTTTATTATACGAGAAGAAATCGGTTGAGTTACTACAGAAACAATCTGATCATATTCACCTGTACCTAGAAACACATCTACATCCGGGAATGTTTTTTTTAATGACGCTTGATGGCGTTGAGGCAAACATCCCACAACAATAATGCGTTCGCAATTCCCTTGTTGTTTAAACTTCGATGCATAGTGAATGGCATCGTTGGATTCTTTTTTTGAAGAGGCAATAAATGCGCAGGTATTGATAATAATGACATTAGCTTCAGAAGGATCGGCAGTAAATTGACATCCAGATTTTGATAACTGGCCGAGCATGACTTCGCTATCCACGAGATTTCGGAAACAGCCAAGGCTGATGAGATGGACTTTCATATTAATATCGAGAATTCTTTTTATTCAGGATTAGTTAAAAATAAGGCTTACTTATAAATCATCAGCTCATATGTCAAGCAGCGATTCAGAGCGAAAATAAAAATAAACCATCCGCAACAATACATACAGGCAGTTGCGGATAATCATTTTTTAATCTTTCTGCCAACCGAACAAATCCCTTCAGTTCGCAGTCCTGCTTGCTATACTCGCCTTCAGGATTTT
>PDZT01000336.1 GCA_002753105.1 Deltaproteobacteria bacterium YD0425bin50
CATCTTGCCATCAAGTGAAATAGTTTTCATGATTTTTGCCTTATAATAAGATATTCCATTGTTTAATCATTTTTTATACAACCCCTGCTGATTGAAATTCCTGAATATCGCTTATACTATATCCAAGTTCTTTTAAAATCAATTCTGTATTGTGTCCAAATTCTGGGGGTAGCGTACGAACAGATCCGGGAGTAGTACTCAATTTGATTGGTACACCAATTGTAAGTGAAAATGGACTTGAATTGTCTGATGTACGAACAATCATTTGTCTTTCTTGAAACAGAGAATCCTGAAGCACCTCTGAAAGCGTTCGAACTGGCGCCCAACAAATCTCTTGTGCATTCAATTCATGCTCCCATTCAGAAAGCGTTTTTTCTTTAATTTTGTTACGAAAATACTCAATAATAGTGTGTCTGCGCGAATCGTCATATTGAAAAGGAATATATTCTTTGACTCCAAACACCTCACATATCTTTTGCCAAAACCGATATTCGACAGCGCCCAATGAAAGATAACGACCATCAGCCGTTTCATAAACATTGTAACAGGCATATCTATGAGAAAGCAGTCCTTCTGAGCGTTCAGGTTCTTTGCCTGTAAACTGTAAAAAACTTAATGGTAATGGCAGCAGCCCAACCATGCCATCGGTCATGGATATGTCAATATATTGCCCTATACCCGTTTTTTCACGAGCAAAAAGAGCAAGAAGAATTCCAATCGTAGCATTCATCGCACCGCCAGCAATATCAGCAAGTTGTACACCCGGAATACTTGGCGGTTGGTTGTGTTGCCCAATTAAATTGAGTACTCCTGAAACGCTCAAATAATTGACATCATGTCCAACTCTGTCGCGATATGCGCCGGTTTGTCCATAACCTGTAATAGAACAATAAATAATTTTTTCATTGATGGCTTTGATGTGTTCATAATTTACGGACAAGCGATCAACTACGCCGGGCCTAAATCCTTCTATTATTACATCAGCTTTTTTGACAAGTTCATAAAAAATCGTTTTTCCAGCGTCTGTTTTTAAATTCAAAGACATATGTTCTTTATTCCGGTTCACAATCCGCGTTAATGCGGATTCTGCTTCAAAACGCCTGTCTTCTATGGCAATAACACGAGCACCATGATCAGCAAGGATCATGGAACAATACGGTCCGGGAAGTAATCGAGACATATCCAGTACTGTAATTCCAGATAATGCACCTTTGAGCAGCATATAGTTCTCCTTGATTTTCCTATGTTATTTTCAATTTTCAATTATATAACTTACGCAAAAACTTAACCGGACATTATTATTGCACACTAGCAGAACCACCGCCACTAGAAAGCTGTATTGTATCATCTACATCAGAAATAATGATCCAGTTATATTCAAATCCTCGTTCAATAAACATTTTTTTAACATAATTAAACTCAGTAAAAGAGTTTTTAGAAACGCAAAACAGAATATATTCATGATCTGGGTTCAAATGATGAAGTGCATCTTTTAATTTCCCTGAAATTAGTGATCCTTCTGAAATCAGTTGTCCCCGGTTTGGTAGAAGTTTAATGGAGAACATATGTCTTTTATCTAAGGAAGATACAGATACTTCAACATCTGATTTGTCAAAACCCCGATTTACATACGATTGACTATAAACATCCTGTATGATGTATAACTTGCTAGATTGAATTGCAATAACGATTGAGTTTTTGTCGCTTACTGCCTTAAGCCGTGGAAAACGGAGCTGTCTTTGATTTTTCTTTTTTGAATCTTCAATTTTTTGATTTAGCTGTTCAATTTGATTTTTCAGAGTTACTATAGAATTTGGCTCATTCTGCCGCATTTGTTCTTTTTTGCCTTTAATTTTTTCATTGAGTTGATTAATTTGATTGTTCAGCGAAGCGATTGATTGGTTAATGGATTCAGTAGATTCTTTGATCGTTTTTTGACTCTCATTACTTTCTGACTGTGCAAGAATCACCATGAGTAAAGATATAAAAACAATACCGCCAAAAGTATTGCAAATGGTATCAAGCAGTAAATCGAAACTACTAAAATCCTGATCGCATTTTCTGCTCATTATTCATCACCATAGGAAAGTGAAACGTCTTCTTCTAATGCATCATATCCCACATCAAACCCCTGCGCTTTTATTTTATCTACTATAAATAAGGCATAATCAGAGCCAGATGGTTTAATCATCACTACAAAATAGTCTAGTGCTTTTTTTCTATTACGAACATGTTCCATTAAATCATATATGCCTTGAGAATTTGGCGTAAACGTATATGGATGCTCTTTTTGACCAATTGAGCTGAATACGATTCCCTTTTGAGAACACTCAATGATTAGAGGTAGTTTAGTATCCTTTCCCGGAATGATGGCCATTTTTTTATTCTTGTTCAGTTCAAGGAGCTTGTTTTGCAATTGGCTTAATTTTTGTTTTAACATTTCTTTTTCTGTCAGGTTTTCTTGTAACTTACCATTTGATATTTCTTCAAACTCGCTTTGCAATTGATTCAATTTTTGTTCTAATGCCTGTTTTGCGTTTATTTTTTCGTTTTGCTCATTTTCCACTGGGTTAGGCTTATTTTTTCCTAATGATATTGTTAAATCTGTTTTTGCAGTTACTTCAATTCCAAGCAATAAAGTGATCAGAATCAGAATTCCGACCAAGCTGGTAATAATATCCTGAAAAGAAAAAAGTGAAATTGGAGTTGTTTGATTGGAGTATCTTCGGCGCATATCAAATTATTTATATGTGTATTTGCTGATCGTTAACAAGACGTAATTTACTGATAATATTTGCATGACAATATTCTTTGCATTCATCTAAAAAATTTTCTTCTTTTTTCTTTAAGGCAATTAAAATAAGCTGAATTGATAATGCGGCTATTAAAGCCAGCAATGTTGTATCAAATGCTACAGATAAACCTGACGTTACATTGCGAAGCGAATCCTTTAAATTTTCAATTCCCTGAGCAGCGCTTAAAACTGTTCCAAAATTACCAATGGCCTGTGATAATCCTAATACGGTTCCAATGAATCCAAGTACAGGGATAGCCCAAATAAAACCTTTGACTAAGGCATAACTGGATTCCATTGTATCCTCATCATTCTCAGCTTGAGACCTTAGCACTTCAGAAACATCTGCAATCATTCCAATGTTATGCAAATTCGATAAAGCTCGATCAATGCGGTTTAACAATATAAAATGCTCTGTATTATCCACAAGATCATGCATCCGTTCAAGAATATCCTTTGCATTGCTCACCGTTAATTCAAAATTATGTGCATGGGGCACCACTGCTAAGGTAAGCGCCTTTTGCTGTACAATCAGTTTTCGCCATTTAAAAAATAAAATTGCCAATGACCAATATGAAAAGAACATCGTTGCATACTGAGTAATCCCTCTTTTTAAGAAAAATTCGCTAATGTAAATAAAATCTTTAGCAAGGACTACCGCACCATAAAACATAAGAGTCAATAGAGCACCAAACATAAAGCTAAGGTACATATTCACATCTGTATATTTACTGCCTTTGAACCTTAATTTGCGTTCAATATCCATTGAATTCCAGTCTAGTATTTTGATCATTTTTTTTCTTTGCAATTCAGACATCTTATGCTCCATTTCTGAAGATTATAACTCTGTTATGTTCACTGGCCATGCAGAAGGAATAGTGATTCTAACGTCATTGGATAATTGAAATTCTGAAAACACCTCTTTTAAAATTTCCCTGCTTGTTTTAACGCTGTCAGGGAAAAAGACAGGTTCACCCGGAACATAGTGAACAACATCTGGAGATCGCTTCCATTCATTATTTCTGAATTCCTGAGCTAATACAATTTTAGGTTTTTGATCTATTACCCGAATTACCCAAACCTCCTTTGATTTCACGGAGTGTTTCCAGATGATCTCCTGAGTATTATCCAATGCGATATACCCAATCCATTGAATTGGACGATTGAGTGAAAGGCTAAGAATCTTTAATTGAGCCTTTTGCACAGATATCATTTTTTTCTTATTAAAATATCTATCTAAAATCGCATTGGCTTGATTGATCGAAATGTCTATCTTAGGATTTTCTACACATAACCAATGGATATCTTTATCTATGGTGTTTAAATCAGTCAGAACCGTTTTCCATTCCTGAGCGTTTTCTTCTCCTATCAGGTCTATTAAAGCTGTGATGAGCAATTCCATAATATAGGCTTTTAATACCGGTGAAAAATTCTCATTCATTAATTTTTCCATCTGGCTTAACATCACCTGATAGCTGTCCTCAGGCTCTGACAAAGTCAGCGTATTGATAAGGTTTAAAACATACTTACAGTGATTCAATGGCTTTAGCGTTTTCGCATCAAACAAAGCTGTCGCTAATTCTTTTCTGATAAATTCCGGCTGATTATCTGATGGCGATGGGTTATATAAGATGCCTAAGTAATTTAATATACCCAGACTATCACGGGTTTCTTGAGGTGCCTGTTCAAAATACACCTTCTTTTTATTTCTTCCCAGCA
>PDZT01000046.1 GCA_002753105.1 Deltaproteobacteria bacterium YD0425bin50
TAAAGTAGATATCCTTGTCAATGGCGAACGAGTTGATGCGCTTTCCTTGTTAGCGCACAAAGATAGGGCTGCAGATCGGGCACGGTTTATTTGTGAACGATTACGAGAAGAAATTCCCCGGCAAATGTTTAAAATAGCGATACAAGGTGCTATTGGAGCTAAAATTATTGCTCGTGAAACCATATCTCCTTTTCGAAAAGACGTAACAGCAAAATGTTATGGTGGAGATATCAGCCGAAAACGGAAACTGCTTGAGAAACAAAAAAAGGGAAAAAAACGCATGAAGATGGTTGGCGATGTGATGATCCCGCAATCTGCTTTTGTTTCTGTTTTAAAATCAGAGTAATCCACAGATAATCAATCCACGGATTACGAATCAATCCACAGATTACGCAGATTACGCAGATGAAAAACAGCTTAATAGCTCACTCTTTTTGAATCTAATCTGCGTAATCTGCGTAATCTGCGGATAAATCTGTGGATAAACCTGCGTAATCTGCGGATAAATTAGACAAGGGATTCATTTATGGCAACAAAAAAGCCTGCTGCAATTAACATTATTTGGTTGATGATGATTCTGATCTCTATTGTAGTTGCAGCTTATACTGGTAAGATGCAAGAAGTTACACAGGCTTCCTTTGATTCAGCTAAAAATGCTGTTAATCTGGCAATAAGTTTGATTGGTGCGATGGCTTTCTGGTTAGGTATTATGAAAGTTGCTGAAGCTGGAGGGTTACTGCAAATTATTTGTCGTGCGATTAAACCGGTAATGGTACGGTTATTTCCAGATGTTCCAGCGGAACACCCTGCCATGTCAGCGATGATTCTCAATATTGGGTCAAATATGCTTGGCTTAGGAAATGCCGCTACACCAATGGGTATCAAAGCCATGCAGGAATTGGATAAACTTAATCCTGAAAAAGGAACTGCCACCAATGCGATGTGTCTTTTTCTTGCAATTAATACTTCATCTGTAACCATTATACCTTTAGGAGCTGTTACTATCAGAGCAGCAGCCGGCGTTGCAAATCCTGCTGATATTTTTCTTCCCACTCTGTTTGCAACCTGTATTTCAACAATTGTGGCTGTTTTCATGTCTAAATTACTGCAAAGCCAACAACCTCTGCCATTGCTTAATACATCATCAGAAGCAATCTCAGCAGCAGATACAAATCTGACCAAAAATGACTTCATCAGCCAACCCGGCATCATCAGTATCAGCTTAGTATGGATTTCTATCGCGGCATTTGTTTTAGCCATTGTCTTTCGATTATCTCGTATCGATTACCAAAGCATTAACCTGATTCAATTATTTTTAAGTGCATCGAACTGGATGGTACCCGCGTTAATTGGCTTTTTTTTGATCTTTGGTTTTTTACGTGGGGTAAGTGTTTATGAAGCATTATGTGACGGTGCCAAAGAAGGGTTTCAGGTCGCCACACGTATTCTGCCTTTTCTAGTAGCCATTTTTGTAGCTATTGGCATGTTTCGGGCTAGTAATGCGCTGGATTTGCTTGCTCAAGGCTTTGGATTTTTTACCAATGCGATTGGCGTACCTATTGAAGCTATTATTATGGGAATTTTACGTACGCTGTCTGGAAGCGGCGCTTTCGGCTATATGTCAGAAATCGTGAATCGTGATCCAAATAGTTTTTTATCGTTTCTCGTATCAACTATCCAAGGTTCAACTGAAACCACTTTTTATGTGTTAGCGGTTTATTTTGGCAGTGTGAGTATTCGTAAAACAAGACATGCACTTGTTGCGGCACTTACTGCTGATTTTGCTGGACTGACCGCTGCTATCATTATTTGCAAAATGATGTGGTTTTAACTTTTGAGGAGAAAATCATTCTATGTCAATCCAGTGCATCAGAGGCGTAAAAGATATTCTGCCGCCAGAAATTGAGATATGGCAAACAATTGAACATAAGGCAAAATCGCTATTAGAACAGTTTGGTTTTAAAGAAATTCGATTACCCTTATTAGAACGTACAGAATTATTTCATAGAAGTATTGGAGAAGAAACCGATATCGTGTCTAAGGAAATGTACACGTTTGAAGATAGAGGCGGAGAAAAAATTACCCTTCGTCCAGAAGCTACAGCATCAGTGGTTCGGGCCTATCTTCAACATAACCTTTACACACTAGACCCTATCCAAAAACTATATACCATAGGGCCAATGTTTAGAAGAGAACGCCCGCAAAAAGGTCGTTATAGACAATTTTACCAAATCAATGCAGAAGTATTTGGCATTGACTCTCCTTTAATTGATGCGCAGATCATATTTATGCTCATGTATTTTTTTAAAAATCTATCTTTAACGAATGTCCAACTTCATATTAATTCATTAGGGTGTCGTGAATGTCGGCCTCAGTTTTATCATGCACTGAATACATACCTTTCCCAATTCAATGCTGACGATCTATGTGAACACTGCAATAGACGACGCACGACCAATCCATTAAGAGTTCTGGATTGTAAAGTAGAAAAATGTCGCCAAGCCATGAAAGATGTACCTTCAATTTTGGAATTTTTATGCCCGGATTGTGTTTCGCATTTTCAATTGGTGCAAACAACCCTTGCGAATCAAGGTATTGACTTTACCATTAATAACCAGCTCGTTCGAGGTCTTGATTATTATACCAGAACAACATTTGAAATTCAAACAAGTCACTTGGGAGCACAAAATGCCATTGCTGGCGGTGGTCGATATGACGGATTGATTCAATTATTAGGAGGCCCTGATATTCCTGCTATAGGCTTTGCCATTGGTGTTGACCGCTTGATTGAACTGTACATGCAGCACCATGAATCCCCAAAACCCTATGTGGATATGTTTATTATTGCTTTAGATGCACCTAGTAAAAAAATGGCATATACACTGTGCTGCGATCTATGTATTAAAGGCATTCAGGTTGAAATGGATTATAGCGCAAGAAGTTTAAAAAGTCTTATGAAACGCGCTGACAAACTCAATGCTCACTTTGTAATGATTATGGGTGAACAAGAATTAGCAAATAACTCAGTGATTTTAAGAAACATGAACACCAAAGAACAATTCGTATTATCCACCAATGGAATTGTTGACCACTTACTGACTCAATTTTTCATAACACCGCATTAATACTTTCCTGTTAATGCCTGAAGAATTTGTTGACCAAAATGGCGCATTTGCCATTGTCGTAATACATTCAATTGACCAAGCGTAACTTCATCCATAGGATTGTGATAAGAAATTTCATGCATTTGAGCTCTGTTTAGAATCAATGATGCGTCTATGTTTAACATTTTTGATTGAATATCACGCCATTGTTTTAAATAATTCATTCTTTTGGTGAGGTCTGGTGTATCAGGTTCATAAGACCTTTTAGGATACTGCGGAATGTCTTTGTGTTCAATAGTTGAAGATTGTTTTACGATTTCAAGAATTGATTTACCATACATTTTTAACTGCTTAGGACTTAAAGAGCCGATTATTTCTAATGCGCGTTTGCTCTTTGGTAATTTTATTGCGATATCTAATAAGGTCTCATTAGACATTACTTTGAACACAGGCCTGTCTTTCATCTCCCCTAGTTGCATTCGATATTTCAATAATTCCTCAAATACATACAAATGTTGAGGGGATAACTTGCCAATACCTTTACATTTTAAAAACAATGGCTGGTCTGTCTTCACTGCAGGTCTTGATTTGCTTAATAGATCGCACTCTTCTTGAATCCAATCCATACGTTCAGCAGTGTCTAATTTTTTGAGTAATATGTCAGCAAGCGGCAACAAATACGCAACATCTTTAATTGCATAGTCAATCATGGTGTCGAGTAATGGTCTTTTTGACCAGTCTTTTTTCTGGAATGTTTTATCTAAATGAATATTAAAAAATTTTTTAAGAACTGAACTTAATCCAGATTCCCGAATCCCACAAAAACGGCTAGCTAACTCAGTATCAAACAAAGGGTTTACTTGTATTTGAAAATCTCTGTAAAGTGAACGAATATCATAATCACCTCCATGAAAGACTTTTAAAATTGATGGATTGGCAAAAATCGGTTTTAACGGTTCCATATCGGATATTGCCAATGGATCAATAATATAGATTTCAGTAGATGTGGCAAGTTGAATAAGGCAGATTTTTTCTTTAAAATGATACATCGAATCCGCTTCAATATCGATGGCTATTTTGGGTTCCTGTTGTAGTCGAAGACTCATGGCATCAAAGGAATTCTGTTCGTCAATCAACGGATAAACCTTTACCATATGTGTTAAGTTAGTTTGTGTATCCATTATACATTCTTTCGATTCTATCCTTATACATCAAATAGAATTTTCTTGACCTATATCAAGGCATTTCTTATGAAGAAACAAAAATAATTGGATTCTTCTTATCGTTTTTCAGAAAAGAATTTTGGCAAGGCAACAGGGTGGAAGGTGTATTCCTAATACATCGACGACCGATAACGCAGCAAAAAACTTTTCTGGAAAGCTATAGTTGCATTCACAGTCATTTGTCAATTTTATATTTAATTCAATTGACGTTTACCCATTAAACAGGACAAGTGCCAAATGATTCATATTTCCTTATTGAACAATACCATTAAACAATTTGAATCCATTCCAACAGGTATGGATGTGGCGAAAAGCATTTCTGAAGAATTTGCCAAACGGTGTGTGGCAATCGTTGTAGATGGAGAGATGCGTGATTTAACTCAAAATATAACACAAGACGCTCAAGTCCGTCTGCTTACAGAAAATGATCCTGAAGCAATAGAAATTCTCCGACATAGTACAGCTCATGTCATGGCTCAGGCAATTTGTCGTATATATCCAAATGCCAAATTGGCTATAGGCCCGGTGATAGAAAATGGTTTTTATTATGATATTGATATGCCTCCTGTATCCGAAGATGATTTTACCAAAATCGAAACTGAAATGAATAAAATTATTCAGGCAAAATTGCCGATTCAACGTCAGGATATATCCAAACAAAATGCAATGGACATGTTTGTTCATGAACCGTATAAACGTGAATTAATTCAAGACCTTGATGAAGGCACAATTCGTATGTATCAGCAGGGAGAATTTACGGATTTATGTCGCGGGCCTCATCTGCCTCATACGGGTTTTATTAAAGCCTTTAAACTCATGAAAGTATCTGGAGCATACTGGCGAGCGGATGCATCAAAGGCACAATTGCAGCGAATTTATGGAACTGCCTTTTTTTCAAAAAAAGAATTAACTGCCCATTTGAATTTCATTGAAGAAGCTAAAAAACGGGATCATCGAAAAATAGGAAGCGCTCTTGAGTTGTTTTCCTTTCATGATGAAGCACCCGGAATGCCTTTTTTTCATCCAAAAGGCATGGTCATGTGGAATCTTCTGCTGGATTATTGGCGAAAAGAACATCAGGCTGCTGGATATGTTGAAATTAAAACGCCAGTCATTTTAAATCGTTTATTATGGGAAAAAAGCGGGCATTGGTTTAATTACAAAGAAAATATGTACACCACATCAATTGATGAGATGGATTATGCAATTAAACCCATGAATTGCCCGGGAGGCATGTTGGTCTATGGGTTAAAATCCCATTCATACAAAGAATTGCCATTACGTATGGCTGAAATTGGATTAGTACATCGGCATGAACTCAGTGGTGTATTATCAGGTTTATTTCGGGTTAGAGCTTTTCATCAGGATGATGCCCATATTTTTATGACTCCAGACCAAATTGAAGCTGAAATATTAGGTGTATTAAAACTCATGGAACGGATTTACCATACCTTTGGATTAACGTTTCATGTAGAATTATCCACACGTCCCAAAAAATCAATCGGTACTGATGCGCAATGGGAACAGGCAACTAATGGTTTAAAATCAGCGTTGCAGATTTATGGACAGGAATTTAAAATCAATGAAGGTGATGGGGCTTTTTATGGTCCAAAAATCGACATTCATATTAAAGATGCTTTAGGTAGAACATGGCAATGCGGGACAATTCAGTTAGATATGTCACTTCCTGAACGATTTGATTTAACATATGTTGGGAATGAAAATGACAAACATCGACCTATCATGATTCATCGAGTTATTTACGGGTCTATAGAACGTTTTTTTGGAATTTTAATTGAACATTTTGCCGGGAAATTTCCATGTTGGCTAACGCCTGTTCAGGCCGTATGTCTTCCATTAAATGATAGCCTTGCACCCTATTGCGAACACGTATATCAGAGGCTTCTGTCTCATGGAATTCGCATAGAACTGGATAGTCGATCTGAAACCTTGCAAAAAAGGATTCGTGAAGCACAATTGAATAAAATTCCATTAATTATAACCATCGGTGAAAAAGAAAAAACTTCTGGAAAGCTTTCCGTAAGAACATTAGATGGTCAAGTAACCTATGGAATTGATGAACAAACAGTTGTGAATTATGTCAAGAACCATATTGAATCCAAAAGAATGGATATGGAAAAATTTACAAGTTAACGCCCTGAGGGTTTCGCAGACGCGAGGAGAAAATCTTCCCTATGAGAGAATTTAACACCACTGGCCCATGTGATCCCGCACTTCATTATACGGTCATGCGTGAAGGTTTGATTGCTGTGGGCAAAGAAAAAGTAAGAAAAGGCAGGTATTTTACAATTTTTGCCCCGCGTCAGTCTGGAAAAACGACCTACTTTCAATTGCTGATGGATTCGCTTCGAAAAGAATCCTATACACCTGTGTGGATCAGTTTTGAAAATTTGAAAACAGCTACTAAAGAAGATTTTTATTTTTCTTTTCATCATCAATTGACTCGTGGCCTGTTAGAATACAACATCCATTGTCATGCTTCTATACGAAATGGAATCACCCTGAATTTGTTTTTTGAACAGATTCGACAGGAAACCCAAAAATTAGTGATGATTATTGATGAATTTGAAGGGATTCCAGAATGTGTTGTAAGCGAAGTGATGCATTCTTTTCGCATGATATATCATCAACGGCAATTTCATGCATTGCATTCTCTGATTTTGGTTGGCGTCAGTACGCTTGCCGAACTTGTGGTTTCCCAAGCTTCTCCATTTAATATCGCGGATGAGTTAAAAATTACTTATTTTACCTTTAATGAAGTGCAGGATTTAATCAGCCAGTACATTCAAGAAACAGGTCAGGCTTTTGAGTCAGAGGTTATCAAAGCAATCTATGAAAATACGGCAGGCCAACCGGGCTTGGTTTGTGCTTTATGTCAATATTTAACAACCGAAATTCCTAAAGTCATTTCTCAGCCTATAACCATTCAGGATTTTTATACTACGTTAAAGGTGTTTCTCACCAAAAAACTGGATAAAAATATTCTGAACATTGTGCAGAAGGCTCGAGAGAAACGGGAGTTCATGCTTAAATTCCTGTTTAAAGATGAGCCGGTTGAATTTACCGTCGATGATCCGAATATTTCTTATCTGTACGCTAACGGTGTTATCGATGAAGTCAATGGCTATGTTCAGATTCCAGTCCCGCTGTATGCCAAACGTTTGATCAATGCCTTTCGTCCTTTACTGAATGGTGAAACAGAACATTATATCACTTCTTCCCATGATACGTTGAGTAAATACCTGACTTCAGAGGGTGAACTCAATCTAAATATTTTATTAGAAGAATACCGAGCCTATGTCCGGCGCAGAGGGTTTCATGCGTTTGATACAGAAAACCTGAAAGAAGCTGCGTGGCATTATTCTTTAGACGGGTTCATTCATTTTTATATTCAGAGTTTAGGCGGACAGACATTTATTGAAGTCCCTTCAGGAAAAGGACGCACGGATATTTTGATTCTGTACAAACGTAAAAGCTACATTATTGAGACAAAACGGTTTGTGAGTCAGCATTATTTCAATCAAGGGAAGGCTCAGTTACTTGAATATATGAAATCAGAGCGATTGTCCGATGGGTATTATGTCGTTTTTAGTAATAAACATACGGAAACCGATGCGCTACGTTCTGAAGACTTGATCGAAAATAGGCGGATTTACACACATATCATTCCTATTTCTTTTGAACAGCCAAGCCGAGTTGCAGTTCCAGATATCGTAAAACTCACCGAAGCAGAAAAAATTGCGCTTAATATGGTAAAAACCGGTTTTACCCATGAACAGATTGTGTTAGCCACCCGGGTTGAAAAAGATAGGATTGAACAACTTGGAGCACTTTTGGGATGGGCAAGAGGGATGTTTAGGATTGAATAGGTTAATTCATTATTCAGAGAGGTGAATTTTCATGAGAGAATTTAACACCACTGGCCCCTGTGATCCCGCACTTCATTATACGGTCATGCGTGAGAGTTTGATTGATGTGGGCAAAGAAAAAGTAAGAAAAGGAAAGTATTTTACAATTTTTGCCCCGCGTCAGTCAGGGAAAACGACCTACTTTCAATTGCTAATGGAAAAACTGAATCAAGAAAATTTTCTGCCGGTATGGATCAGTTTTGAAAATCTTAAAACAGTCAATCAATCCCTTTTTTACGAAGCCTTCAATCATAGATTACATCAGCAGTTTATCCGTCATGGAATGGACTCTTTACCGATCATCAACAACCCGGTTGATTTAGAAATTTTTTTTACAGCAATACATCGTAAGTTCGGTCGTTCTATTGTTCTCATCATCGATGAATTTGAAGGGATACCTGATAGTGTTTTAAGCGAAGTCATGCATACTTTCCGGTATATCTACCATCAAAAAGAGGATCAAGGCTTGCATGCTTTAATTCTCGTTGGCGTCAGTACGCTTGCCGAACTTGTGGTTTCTCAGGCTTCTCCATTTAATATCGCGGATGAGTTAAAAATTACTTATTTTACCTTTAATGAAGTGCAGGATTTAATCAGCCAGTACACTCAAGAAACAGGTCAGGCTTTTGAGTCAGATGTTATCAAAGCAATCTATGAAAATACGGCAGGCCAACCGGGCTTGGTTTGTGCTTTATGTCAATATTTAACAACCGAAATTTCTAAAGTCATTTCTCAGCCTATAACCATTCAGGATTTTTATACTACGTTAAAGGTGTTTCTCACCAAAAAACTGGATAAAAATATTCTGAACATTGTGCAGAAGGCTCGAGAGAAACGGGAGTTCATGCTTAAATTCCTGTTTAAAGATGAGCCGGTTGAATTTACCGTCGATGATCCGAATATTTCTTATCTGTACGCTAACGGTGTTATCGATGAAGTCAATGGCTATGTTCAGATTCCAGTCCCGCTGTATGCCAAACGTTTGATCAATGCCTTTCGTCCTTTACTGAATGGTGAAACAGAACATTATATCACTTCTTCCCATGATACGTTGAGTAAATACCTGACTTCAGAGGGTGAACTCAATCTAAATATTTTATTAGAAGAATACCGAGCCTATGTCCGGCGCAGAGGGTTTCATGCGTTTGATACAGAAAACCTGAAAGAAGCTGCGTGGCATTATTCTTTAGACGGGTTCATTCATTTTTATATTCAGAGTTTAGGCGGACAGACATTTATTGAAGTCCCTTCAGGAAAAGGACGCACGGATATTTTGATTCTGTACAAACGTAAAAGCTACATTATTGAGACAAAACGGTTTGTGAGTCAGCATTATTTCAATCAAGGGAAGGCTCAGTTACTTGAATATATGAAATCAGAGCGATTGTCCGATGGGTATTATGTCGTTTTTAGTAATAAACATACGGAAACCGATGCGCTACGTTCTGAAGACTTGATCGAAAATAGGCGGATTTACACACATATCATTCCTATTTCTTTTGAACAGCCAAGCCGAGTTGCAGTTCCAGATATCGTAAAACTCACCGAAGCAGAAAAAATTGCGCTTAATATGGTAAAAACCGGTTTTACCCATGAACAGATTGTGTTAGCCACCCGGGTTGAAAAAGATAGGATTGAACAACTTGGAGCACTTTTGGGATGGGCAAGAGGGTTGGTATAAACTATGAAAGCGATTGTTCTTGCTGGAGGACGTGGATCACGATTAGCACCTTATACTTTAGCATTACCAAAACCTCTTGTTGCTATTGGCAACATGCCACTTATTGAAATTATAACTCGACAACTCATCATCTCTGGCTTTACAGAAATTATTTTTTCACTTGGATATTTAGGCGAATTAATAAAGGCTTATTTTGAGACTCATTCCTTTTTTTCAAAAATGATCAATATTCTTTTCGTCCAAGAAGAATTCCCTATGGGGACAGCAGGTTCCATATCGCTTGTGCCGGAATTAGATCAGACATTTATGGTAATCAATGGAGATGTTCTGACAACACTCGATTTTAACGCATTGATTCATTACCATCGACAATCCAATGCCGCATTGACCATTGCTGGGCATGAAAAAAGAATCCAAATGGATTTGGGAGTATTGGAATTGGAAAGTCATACGAATAAAGTGATAGGATATATTGAAAAACCTGAGTATATTTATCCTGTGAGTATGGGGATTTATGTATATGAACCTGAAATTCTATCCTTTATTCCAAAAGGAAAATACTTAGATTTTCCAGAGTTGGTTTTACGATTGATTAAGAATCAACAAAAAGTGGTGTGTTATCAAAATAAGGCTCTATGGCTTGATATTGGAAAACATGAAGATTATGCTCATGCACAGGTTGTTTTTGAATCCCGTCGTTCTGACTTTCGATTATGGGAATAATCATTACATAAGCAGCTTTTCAGAAACAATACGATGGATAACGTGTTTTAAGCTTTCCTGCCATGGCCTTGTTTCAATTCCAATAACATCATGAATTTTTTGACAATCTAGTGCAGAATACGAAGGCCTTTTGGCATCTTGTGGATAATCAACCGATAAAATAGGCTGTACTTCTTTTATTTTTAAAGACATGTACTGAGATGCAATGTCAAAGATGGTTTTGGCAAATTCATGCCATGAGGTAATTCCTTTTCCACAATAATGATAAATTCCCCAAGGCATTGTTGAGGTATTGGTATTGAACATGGCTACAATTTTCAGGATAGCATCTGCCAAATCATGAGTCGCAGTTGGACATCCGATCTGGTCTGTAACGACCCGAAGTATTTCCCGTTCTTTGCCAAGTCGAAGCATGGTTTTTACGAAATTATGACCCTGAACCCCATATAGCCATGATGTTCGAATAATGAAGTATTGATGAAGATTGGCAATAATAGCAGACTCACCCTCAGCTTTGCTTTTTCCATAGACACCAAGTGGATGAATCGGATCAGATTCGAGGTATGGGGTTTGTTGAGTGCCATTAAACACATAATCAGTGGACACATGAATCAGAGCACAGCCATAAGTATTGCATAAACGCGCTAACACTTCAGGACCCTCTTTATTGATTGCAAATGCAGCATACTTATCGTGTTCTGCTTTATCCACATTAGTATATGCAGCCGAATTGATCACGATATCCGGTTGAATATCGGTTATGGCTTTTTCGACTTGACTTTGATTCGTAATGTCAAGTTCTGGAATGTCAGTCGGCCATAGTTCATATCCTTGTTTTTTGGATTGATGGGATAGTTCCCAACCGAGTTGTCCATTTGCACCAGTCAATAAAATTTTCATAATTCACGCTCCGGAGAAAAAAGCTGTTCAGGTGTGAGGTTTTTTAATACGGGATAGGCTTGATCTTTTGCAGACAATAAAGGGTTGCTGATCGGCCATTCAATCCCAATATCAGGATCACACCATAAAATTCCACCTTCATCCTTAGGGTAATACACATCTGAGCATTTGTATATAAAATATGCAATTTCGCTTACGACGCAAAACCCATGAGCAAACCCTTCAGGAATTAACAATTGACGAGAGTTTTCGTCAGATAGCTCTACAGCAACCCATTGACCAAATGTTTCTGATTTTGGCCGAATATCCACTGCCACATCAACAATTTTTCCTTTGATGACCTGAACAAGCTTGGCTTGAGGATGCTGAATTTGAAAATGCAGTCCACGCAATGTACCTTGAATAGAAAAAGAAAGGTTATCCTGAACAAACCGTTTCCGAATACCTGCTTCAGCATAGCGTTTTTCATGATAAGTTTCTAAAAAATACCCTCTTGGGTCTTTAAATACGTTGGGTTCAATAATCAAAACATCCTTTAATTGAGTCTGTATTACATTCATGTTAATCCGTTTTTAATTTATAGTTTTAGTTTTTTGCTAACTTAACTCATTCCTTACAGGCTTTATTTTTAAAGCGTAGCCAAATATATATGTACATACAGGCACACCTAAAATCAAACCCCAGAAATGGAATAATTTCCCAGCAATGGTCAGAATAATCAGAACAATCACAGGGTTGATTCTCATATATGTTCCATAAATACGAGGGTTCAATATGTAACCTTCAATGAGATGGATAATAGTAATCATGACCATTCCAAGAAACATCCCCTGCATGCCTGAAGATTGCAAAGCAATCAAACAAATCGGTACGGAACTGATGAACACACCTATGACAGGAATGAAACTGCAAAAAAACACAATGACTGATAAAAATGCCACATGTTTACCTAAGCCTAAAAAATAAATTCCTATCGCTGTTAATAAGCTATTGACAAAAGCGATAAGTAATTGAGCCTCAAGGGCATTACCCATCACATGAGAAAATTCTTTAATATTATCTGCTACTTCGGAGTATATGAAACGAAGTTTTGTATTTTTTAGCCCGGCAACATTACGGCTTAACTGAGGCAAATCCAAAACAATTAAAAAAGAGAACATCAATGATAATAAAAAGGCCGAAGTAATCGATGCAATTTGACGACTAATACCCCCTAGTATTTCAATGACTTGATTGATGTTTGTATAACCATTGCCTTCTCCTCCAGCGAATCCGAGTATCTGTTGTAGAAGAGAGAGTGAAGGTGAATCTTTCAAGCCTTTTTTAGTTGCATCCAACAAGCTGGACTCCTGTTTTTTCAGTTCAGGAATAATTTCAGCCAGTAACGGGTAGTTATCGGCCTGTTTAAAAAGTTCCTGATCCATCCGGCCGATGTAGGTTGCAAATTGACTGACGAACAATTCTGTCTGACTTTTTACTTTTGGAATTAAAAACACTACGATAGCAGTCAATAGGCTTAATAATAAAACAGCTATTAATATGACGCCTATCGTTCGGATTTTAATCCATTTTTCAAGATAGTGCACTCCACTGGTTTGTATATAAGCAAATACAAATGTAAAAAAGATGAGAAGAAAAAATGAGCGTAAGATATAAAGAACGACAAAAAATACTATCCAAACCAGAAATCGAAAAAACGGGGGCATGATTCTGTCCCAAGGAGAAGGAAATTCACCTCTTGCTTTGCAGTGCTGCTGATTTAATGAGTTCATTGTTTATATTCTTTCTTATGCTAAATCAATCAGTTGAACTAAAATAATAGAGCGTTTATTTTTTTCTATAATGGAAAATTCATAATTATTAAAGATGATTTTATCTTTAGAATTGGGAATTCTTCCGAATCTCAGAATAAGACATCCCGCAAGAGTCTCGTATTGTTCACCTTTTTCGATGGGATGAGGTAATAATTCATTGATGTCATCCAGTGTGGCAGAAGCTAGCACCGTGTAGGTTTTATCTCCTGTTTTTTTAACAATAGGCAGTTCATTATCATATTCATCTTGTATTTCTCCAACCAATTCCTCTAAAATATCTTCCATGGTAATGATGCCTTCAAATCCGCCGTATTCATTTACAACCCCGGCGATCTGTTGATGTTTTAATTGAAACTCATTGAGTAACTGACCAATACGTTTTGTTTCAGGCACAAATAACATGGGACGTATTATATCACGAATGGTGTAAGGTTCATTTTTTCTCGTTATCATTAAAATGTCTTTTAGATACATTACCCCAATAATGTTGTCAGACATGTCCTCATAACACGGTATCCGCGAATAACTTTCCTCAATGATGTTTTCAAGCGTTGTTGCATTAAAATCGTTCACATCAATAGCAAAAACCTGCATTCTTGGAACCATGATCTGCTTAACTGTTTGTTCAGAAAAATCAAATGCATTTTTAATGATTTTATAATCCACTGCTTCAATGTTACCGCTTTCTTTTCCCTGTTTAACTAAATATTTTAATTCATCGCTGCTATGCACTTCTGATCCATGGACAGGATGAATATCAAGCAGTTTAAGGATACAATTAGCGATTCCATTTAATATCCAAATAAACGGTTTGAATACTAAAAAAAAGAATTGTAACGGATACGCGATTAGGAAAGTCGTTTTTTCTGAATGTTGTATAGCAATTGATTTTGGCGCAAGTTCCCCGAAAACAATATGTAAAATCGTAATAATGATAAATGCTACAGGTAAGGCAATATCATGTACTAACTCAGAACTGATGGTTATTCCAATCACATGAAAGAGTTTAATGATTATTTTAGAAACAACAGGCTCACCAATCCAGCCCAATCCCAAACTTGCAAGCGTAATTCCAAGTTGGGTAGCAGCAAGATATCCATCCAGATTGGATACAACATGTTTTGCTAATATTGCAGTACGATTTCCCGATTGCGCCTTTAATTCAAGCTGGGACGCTCGAACTTTTACAATAGCAAATTCAGCAGCCACAAAAAAACCATTTAAAAATACAAGGAAAAAAGTAATAAATATCTGAAAAGCCATCTGTATTCCTTAACTATCTTTAATAAAATGATCTATAATTATTCAACTTTGTCTTTATACTATTCATGTTAATCAATATATGCTGACCTCTCATTTGATATGTCATATCGTTTTTTAAATTCATCGAACATTATTATAGGAACAGATATCCTTGGAGCAGATATAATATATTCATTATTTTTTAATAATTCATCTATATATTGTCCTGTTTCTGCATTTACAATTTTTTCTCCACACTTAGGACATACTCCCGCTAAAATATGATCTATTATTATCAACTCACCTCGAATCCAAAAATCTTGTTTGATATATTGTTCTTCTAAAGGAGTATCGCATGTTTCACAGTTGCCATAATTATATGTAGTATTGCCCATAATAATTACTCCAAAGTATATGTTGTAATGAATAATAATTTTCCCGTGCTTTTAATTCTACAAATAACAGCTATTTTACTGTTATCTATACCATATCCAACAACTTCATAACGCACTCCTCGCAAGTCTTTTGTAAATTTTCGTTTAACTGTTCCATTAGCTATAACTCTCTCAATATCTGAGAATGTAATATTATCATTCCGCATTTCTTCAAAAAAATGTGGAACAGTAAATTCATATTCTTTGTTAGCTAATTTTTTTCTAATTGTATTAATAATAGACAATTAATAACTCCGGTATCTTATTACTTACCTATCGTTTGTTAAACATCCGTTCGTATTAACTCAGTTAAGTATTTCCCATAGTCTGTTTTTAAGAGGGGCTGGGTTAAACGCTCCACTTGTTCTTTATTAATATATTTCTTACGATAGGCGATTTCTTCAATACAGGCAATTTTAAGTCCTTGTCGGTTTTCAATGGTTTCAATAAAATTGGATGCCTGCATCAAAGATTCATGGGTTCCTGTGTCTAACCATGCAACACCGCGTCCAAGTTTTTCTACATGGAGTTCATCCATTTTTAGATAAGCCATATTTACATCTGTGATCTCTAACTCACCTCGTTTTGATGGTTTTAAACCTGCTGCAATATCAATGACCCGGTTATCATAAAAATAAAGTCCTGTAACTGCATAATTGGATTTTGGATAAACTGGTTTTTCTTCAATATGTGTGGCTTTGCCTTGTTTATTAAACGTAACTACCCCATAGCGTTCTGGGTCTTTTACCCTATACCCGAAAACCGTTGCACCACATTTTCGGCTTTTAGCCTTTAGCATTTGTTCTGGAAAGCCATGTCCATAAAAAATATTATCTCCTAAAATCATGCATACCAGATCATTTTGAATAAAATCACGGCCAATAATAAAGGCCTGAGCAAGTCCTTCAGGCCTCAGTTGTTCAGCATAAGAAAATTGAATTCCCCATTGAGATCCATCACCCAGCAGTTTTTTAAACAGGGGCAAATCATCTGGTGTGGAGATAATCAAAATATCTCTGATTTCAGCGAGCATGAGTGTGGACAAGGGATAATAGATCATGGGTTTATCATATATGGGTAATAATTGTTTACTGATAGCAAGTGTTATTGGAAATAGCCGTGTACCTGAACCGCCAGCCAATAAAATACCTTTCATTCCTCAATCCTTTCCTGTTGTTGTCTATACGTATGACTGAAATCCGGTGCATACAATCGTGATTGATGGCTGATATTATGAATGATGTCATCATGGTGAATATTCAACACTTTACTCACAATGATTAACGCCTGATGCGTGATACCTTCCTGCTGGACTGTGTTGGCGAGTTCGGCCAGTGTTGTCCGGATAATTTTTTCTTCAGGTTGACTTACCTTATACGCCACAGCACAAGCCTGATCTTCTCCATACGCTTCTTTTAAAATCATTGAAACACGATCAATATGGTGAATACTTAAATAGATTGCCATTGATGTTTGATGTTGAGCAAGCGCTGATAGCGCTTCAGTTTCTGGTACTGGGGTTCTGCCTTCAATTCGAGTCAATATTAACGTTTGGGTTATCCCGGGCAATGTATATTCAATCTTCATGGCGGCTGATGCGGCAAATGCAGCAGTAATACCCGGAATAACTGAATAAGGGATGTTGTGAAGATCAAGATATGCCATTTGTTCAAAAATAGCACCATATAAACTTGGATCACCCGTATGCAATCGTATGACCTGTTTTCCCTGATTCCATGCATCTACAATAACCTGATGCACCTGATCAAAAGTCATGGATGCGCTGTTCAATTTTTCAGTATTGGGTTGTGTCCATTGCAATACGGCTTCTGGTACAAGCGAACCTGTATAAATCACAACGTCAGCATTCATTAAGGCTTTTTGCCCTTTAATGGTCATTAATTCAGGGTCTCCGGGACCAGCGCCAACAAAAATTACAGGGAATTGATTATTCATTGGGGTTTTACTCCTGAAAGAATCCACACTGGATTTTCAGCCATAAACCGTTCACCATGAGGCATGGATGTGGATCGATTGATTTGTAGTTGAATCATCTCAGGGTTAAATTGTAACTGTTTCAAACACTGATAAGCAGCGTGCATATGTTCAATAACCACCGTATTTACAACAAGAATACCATTGGGTGAAAGACGCATAGCAGTCTGACGAATGATTTCCTCTAAACCTTCACCGCCTCCCCCAATAAAAACACGGTCTGGATTAGGTAATGGGTCTATACCCTCTGGAAACTTGGCATTAATGACTTCAATACTTGTGGTTTGAAATCGTTCAAGATTCTTCTGAATCTGTTGTACTCGATGCTTTTGTTTTTCAACAGCAATAATACGGCCTTGATTTAAAAAAAGGGATGATTCAATGGCAACAGACCCGCTGCCTGAACCAATATCCCACAAGGTTAACTTTGGGTTATTCAATTTCAATTTTGAAATCACAACCGTTCGTATTTCAGGTTTCGTAATACACCCGGCATCATGTAAAAACATGTGGTCTGGCATACCCAACTGGATTTCATATTGCTGATCATCCCTATCTTTTTGGGTAATACGCTTTATAACGACGAGATTGGGTTCTGTACAGTGGATTTTCACAGCATCAGCTATGGTGTACCATTGAAATCGTTCCTGAGGCATCCCTAATTGTTCAAAAACACACATTGTATAATCCGTATATCCTTGCTGAATCAATGAGCTTGCAATCGCTGGCGGAGTATTAATGCGGTCAGTAAATACAGCTATGGTTTGATATGTTTTTAAAATATTTTCCCAATCAGGCGGATTAGGACGGCCATGACAGCTCAGCGTATATACATCCTGCCACGGTTCTTTAATACGTGAAAAAGCCGCTGCTACAGTCGTAATATTTGGATAAATTTTTACATGTTCAGGGTCTAAAGCATGAATTAAAAATGAGCCAATCCCATAAAACAGCGGGTCTCCGCTTGCAAGAATGACAAGAGACTGTTTGGCATCAACATTTGAATCTGATAAACAGCGCTTCAGATAGGTAATTAATTCAAACAGGTCTTTTGAAATTTCCCTTTTTTCACAAGTATAGTCATCAAAATAAGAAAGATGTCGCTTAGCTCCAATTAAGACATCAGCCTGTTGAATAATATCAAGATGTTTTGTAGTCAAATCTTCTTTTGTAAGACCCATGCCAATGATGGATATTTGTTTCATTGTAATTCCTATTCACATCAATTCGAATTAAAAACAGGTTTTCCCAAAAAGTCAAAAATAACAGTTTGTATATCAATATGTTTATTGGAATACTGAGATGCAACTTCACGCATTTGTTTTCCAATATAATGGATAACCTCATAGCATGTATTTTGCAGAATATCAAATGCCATTCTCGCAGTTTTCGCATTTTCAATGCTTTTGGATAGTTCTACATTTTGGGTTAGATGGTATGTTACATCCGCTAATTCCTGAAAACGCAATTCGGATTTGGCTGCATGAGTACACGGATACCCCAATGCCATTTTCAAGGCTTTACCAAAAAAAGCACATAAACGAATGCTTTTGAAATGAAATTGATCTGCCATGCAAAACGATGATTCAACAAAATCGCCTATTTGGATAAATGCTTCATCTGGTAATTCAGGGAATAGAGTTTGTGCCCATCGTTCACTTCGTCGGCCTGTCGTAAACACCAACTCTTCAATTCCCATAGCTTTAGCTACAGACAAGGCAGACTGAATTGTAGCCAAATATGCTTCATGAGATAAGGGTTTAACGAGTCCTGTGGTTCCTAAGATGGAAATACCGCCCACAATTCCTAACCTTGGATTTAAGGTTTTTTGAGCTAATTCTTCACCATTTGGTACAAAAATCTCAGCGGTTATGTTGGCTTTTAGAGATAACGGATCTAACACACGATATATTTCCTGAGAAATCATTTTCCGGGGACAAGGGTTAATAGCCGGTTCTCCGGGTAAAATTTCCAGTCCGGGTTTTGTCACGAGTCCAACACCAGTTCCCCTGATGAGTTGAATCGATGTTTCTAAATCAGTGGGTATGTAATGAAGTCTGACACCAATAATTGCTTTATGCGTAATATCCGGATCATCTCCAGCATCCTTCATGACAGTACATATGGATTCGTTTTCAGATAGGCGTTCGATGTTATAAAGAGGAATTGATAATTCAGTGAATTGATTATCTAACAACTGAATTGAAACATGGTGTTGAGCCTGTGTTGAAACTAATGAAAGAAGGGCGCCTTTAGCTGCTGCAGCAGCCGATGCGCCAGTTGTAAATCCTGTTTTTAACGCTTTGGTTTTAGTGTCATATACCATATTTTTTTTTTACTTTGCTTAAAGAGAATCTAATGTTGCCTGAAATATCTAATTGACTTAACCCTGTCAAGTAATTGGTAATTGATGCTGATTGATTATTGAGTATTTGGGGATTGATTGAGGAAGAAATTCTACATAATCAAGGAGATATAGTTCAATTCTAATTTAAAATTCCTGTCCATTGATGATATCCATTGTTTTATCATAAACTGAAGTCTGAATTTCCATTAATCCTAAAATGGTATGGAAAAGGCAATCCTGTGTAAATGTCTTGGTTACTTTTTTTCTTAACACATTTTTATCTAGTTTAAAGCTATCACCAAACCACATCAACGCTGCAATATGCTTTTGTGTATTAGGTGCCATAAAATACGGGAGACCATGAAGATATATACCGTTTTCCCCAAGAGATTCGCCATGATCGCTTAGAAAAAATAGAGCGGTTTCAAACTTATGGTTATTTTGTTTAAGTAAGGTGATGACTTTAGATAAAAAATAATCGGTGTATAAAATGGCATTGTCATAAGCATTATTAATTTCTTCTGTGGTACAGGATTCTAATTGATTTGTTTTACAAACAGGTACAAATTTTTCAAATGATTTAGGATATCTTTTGAAATAAGCTGGCCCATGATTGCCCATTTGATGCAACACAATGAAAATGTCTTTGCTTGGTTGTGCATCAATATATTCTTGTAAACCAATTAACATCCCTTCATCTCTGCATTCAACCTCATCACAAATGGGATTATTTTCAGGATATTTATAATCCTGATACTGGACTCGTAAGGCTACGCCTTTTGAATCCGAATTGTTATCTCTCCATAAAACGTTAATTCCCGCATGAGTTAATACATCTAATAAATTTTGTGTGGTTTTCGCTTTTTTATCACTATAGTTATCTCGACCAAAAATCGAAAACATACACGGAAGTGAAATTGCTGTTGAGGTACCGCAAGCATACATATTCGGAAAATTAATAATATCTTCTTGTTTAAGAAGCGGATTGGTTTCACGCTCGTAACCGTTGAGTGAAAATCGGTCTGCTCTTGCCGCTTCTCCAATCACCAATATAATTAACTCTCTATCAACGTCCGTTTCTGGTATTTTAGCATCTGTTCCTATAGGTTTTAGAACAACATCATAAGAGTTAATCATCATAGAAATATATTTCCCTATAGAGTAAATACAGTATGTAGGATTCGTGTAATATCGTAAGGGTTTATGTTCTCTGAAAAAAGACGTGTAAAATTTGCTAAAAAGAATAATTTGTGAAGTAATTATCAGTAATAAAACTATGATTACCTTAAATTTACCTATGAGTATTTCTTTAAAAGTTCCATATTCTACATTTACGATATAAACAAAAATAGAGGGAATTATGCCTAACAAGAAAACATATAAAACCAATTTCAAACTGAACAGGTCTTGGGATTCTTCAAGATGCGTCAGGAGTATATTTTGAATCATCTTATCATCAATGATAATATGATAGTTATCAACAAAATAGCTCACCATTGACGACAGCAAAAGAACGAGAATTAACATTGGTTTGGTAGTATAGGGTGAACTGACTAAAATAAACAGCAATAGTATCACACTGGTTAATACAATGAAGAGTGATCCTAAAAAAAATATATTTTTTAATGACACCGGATAAACATCAATGACA
>PDZT01000337.1 GCA_002753105.1 Deltaproteobacteria bacterium YD0425bin50
TTCCGATCTTTGCGTTGATGCGTTCGGGGAATTTCATTTCTGATGCGCTCAGTTCCTGCGCTAATTGCTTAAGCTCCATAAGTAATTCAATAGCCTGTGGTTCTGTGGTTTTGGTTGCTGCAATTTGAAAATAGTTGGGATTCATTCTTACCTCATCCAGTTTTTAGTTGGGCTGAGTAGTCGTTATATGAATACTCATTTAATAATTCAGCGCATGTAAATACTGGCAAACTATCTTTATCATACCATCCAATACTAATAAGTATATCTTTTGCCTGTTTTCTGATCTTTTCGGAATTCAATGACCAATTGTTAGGTGTTGACAGTTCAAGCAAAGCGTACAAATTGGAAAACTGGGTCTCTATCTCAATGTCTTGACAGGTTTCATCATTTGCCCATTCTGTCCATGTAATTCCTGCATGAATAGCATCTCTACTAATCTGTAAAATAGCCTCAAGAGCTTTACAGGTCATATAATCGCCCATTCTTCCATGAAATAATATTTCTGGAAAATCGGGAACTAAATACTGCTGTTGATTTTGCTCCGTCATTGCAAAAAATTGCAGCGCACTGACGACATAATCATAAGGCCATGTGTCTGATTGCACCCCATATAACTCATTTATATACGTTACCATAATGTTCTTATTGATATAAATCCAAAGAGTACAAGTGCCAACAACCATAGAAGAAGTGTTGGTATCAATAAACCAATAAACAACAGTATATATTTTTTTTGTCGGGTAATTCTATATTTTACGATGAATTTCACTGAAAAAAATGTAAATACAGGCAACGCAATAATAACAACGACCGGCAAGAACAGAATCATCGTGAACAACCAATCTCCAAAACGGGATGACCAGGTTTTGCTTAACCCTTTGGCACCGGTTGAGGCATCTGAAAATTTTGGTTCTTTTAATCCCTTTGTTTTCCAGTATGACAGCGCTTCATCGTAATCATGAGTTTGAATAAGATATGTTTCCGTTTGCAGATTGTAGATAAACCAACGTTGAAGTTGATTCGTTTGACCAAAAATCAGAGGTATAGTTTTATTTTCCGGGATGTTAATTTTCTGAATAGAACAATAGAGTTCTTTAAAGTTTCCATAGTTGGGATTCATTTTCTCAATATAAAAGCAATACTTACCTGAATCACAGCCATCTCCGGGATGAATCCAATGAATAACTGCCCATTCATTATAGTTGAGTTGAGAATGTTTTTCAGCAAATCCTGCTGTTCCCAACGCGCTTAAGGGACGAAACACCAAGCATGCGATTATTAAAAATAGTTTCATCAATCTGCTTATTTAATTCAATTTACTGTTACTGGTATTTTTCTATGATTGAAACATAGTTTGGATCAACCTTATCTGTCAACCAAACGCCATTTTCAGATTCATAAAATTTCAATCCATCTGAATACATCTTTTTAGCTTCAATTTGTAAAACAACAGGACTGCCATGCCTCATTCCGACGTTTACAGCAGTTTCATAGTCATTTGATAAATGTACATGATGACGCCCACGAGGTTTGATCCCTTCCTGATGAATTTGCTCAATAAATCGTTTTGCAGTGCCATGAAATAAAACATGAGGCGGTTCTTTTTCTTTTAATCCAAGATCAACCGGAATCGAATGCCCTTGATTCGCTCTGATTCTTTTGCCATCCGGGGATAATGCAAACCGTTTTTTATCATTGGTTTCGACAACTTCTGTGATCATTTCATGATTTAATTTGATTCCTTGACGTACTGCGGCATTGATTAACTCATCTATTGATGCCCATCCTTGCGAATCTAATTGCAGACCAATATCAGATGGCTTATGTCTTAGAACGTAACTTAAAAATTTGCTTACTTTGACAAGTCTCGTATTCATCATAACATCTTTAGTCTTCCTACCCCGTTTTGGCTGAGTTGGTTGTTTAGGTGATATTCATAGCTAAAATAACACCAAATTTCATATATCTATAAATACATTCAACGAGTGTAAATCCCGCACCTCTGAGCATTGTTAGAGTTTCTTCAATTGTATTTTCACGGTCAAGTTTTCTTCTTTTCAACACGCTGTCCAGTTCACTTTTAGGCAAACCGCTATGAATAATGGAGTTATACCACCACTCATCGTAGTACGTATTCATTCGTGGAGAACTTGCATTGAATTGATCAAGATTAATAAAGCATCCATCTTCTGTCAGGCTTTTATAGATTCTTTTATATAAGTTAATTTTATCACTATGGTCAAGATGATGAATGGATAATGCAGAGGCAATTACATCGTAGTGTCTATTCGGAAAATAGGTTGAATAATCACATACTTCATAAGTGAAATTGGGTAATCCCTGAAATCGTTTTTTGGCAATGTTAAGCATTTGTTCTGATATATCTACCAAAACGTATTCAGAATTAGGAAAATGCTGAAATAAACATTGTGTGAGCAGCCCTGTTCCTGCGCCTAAATCTAATATTAACCTAGGGGGCTTTATGTAGTGTGATATGAAATTGATCATGGTTATATAATAATCATCAAAACATGGTATCAATTTCTTTCGTTGTGAATCATATTCTTCTGCAGCCAAGTTAAAATTATCTTTTATCTCTTGAAGGTGCATTGTATTCTTTCGATATCCCGCTGCTTGTGCATTAATTTTGTTCCTTTCTTTTTGTGTTCTTGCTATGCGATCCGAAACTGAGACAAGGATGCAACTGCATTTCCACCACTTATGTCAGGAATGATGCTTAACTCAAGAATAGTGATTGCTGAAAGTTCGACGCGATGATCTTCCATTTCGCAAGTTGATCCATGGGGACTGAAGTTCCACTGCTGCCTTACGATTTCCACAAACGACTCCCCGCCATCAGCCGACCAACGTAAGACATACTCTTGTGTACGTTCGGTTTCTGTCTCAACAAATTTTAGCCAAATCCTCCGGAGTCTTTGTGGATACGAGAAAATAAGACGGATTATCTGTTTTCCATTCCCTGATGCACGCCATCCAGAGGTTCTTTTATGCAGCAAAGCAGACTCAATTGGATAATCTGCATCCTCTGAGGTGATTTCCACTTCAGCGAGTTTTTCAACGTTCAACCATTCCTCTTGGTCAGGAAATGGTGTTTCATGATGAGATGTAGAGATTATTCGCTTGCGCATCTATGTACCTCCTAATTTATTTTAATCAAAAAGATAATTAAGTAATCACACTAAGGCTAATATATAGCAAAGCTCTGCATCATTGAGTGCACGTTATTATTCCCACTTCTCATGTTGCAGCCACTGCGACCTTGACAACAACTTTATGAATTTCCCCTGAAGAAATTAGCGGCATGTGTGCATCATCGTTAAAAAAAATTACAAACGCGCCACGTTGTGTTGTTATCCACGTATCCGGCTGATCCGAGAAAAACTGGATATCATTTTTAGGATCATAATCACCGGACGGCTGTTTACACAATGACTTGGGCTTCCATCCCATGTCATCGGTTCCTGATAAGATCAATTGAATATCAATGTATTTGTCATGCGTTTCGAGTCGTGCATCCTCTCTTTTGCGGCCAACACTCTTGGATACCAATGCAAAAATTCGTTCTCCATCAATTTCATATTTTCCAACTGGCAATTCTGTTAAATCGGGACGCAAGAGAAATACATTGGCTTTTGGAAATCTTTTGTTTATAACTATGTAATGCTGTGCATTTTCAAGTATATCTAAAATCATTTCTACTCCTTATTCTCTGTTCTCTTTTCTATAGCTTTTTCCCATGTGATCTGAAATTCTATTTCTTCTTCATTATCAGACCGTTCATGTTCTATGGTGTATGTAGCTCTAACAGGGACATAAATCCGTTCACCTGCAATCTGTATCTCAAATCGGTCTCCATTTTCTATAGCGTCCGCAAGACGTCTCAGCTTTGCCACAAACTCAGATTTTGTATATGCCTTTTCAATATCTCGTTCTTCTGTAGATGTCATAGTATTAATTCCTTACAAACAATAAAATGTTAAAAATGAAACTCAGGAATACTTTTGATGATACAAATACTTCCTATTGGACATCCGTTCAGGATTCAGTTTTTCCTTGAGTTTTTTATGATAATATTTCTGAGCGTTTTCGAGAGTATCAAACCACCACTCCCGTTGATCATTTATGCCTGCCAGCGCCGCTCTCTTTTTTCACAACATATTGACCGAAACGATACATTAGCCAGATTTTATAATAAGCTTTTTTCTGGCTCTCTGGAGCTATCAGATGATCGTATTCGACCTGATACTCTTCAAAAAGATCGAGTTGGCGATAGTGGGTCATTGTAAAACCTGTATCCCAATGTCTATGTGTTGACGTTTTTTTATAGGAAACAGAAAAAGTATGATATTTCTCCAAAACAAAATTTGGAGACATGATCATAAGATTTATTTTACAACTCCTATACTCAAAATCATTACCAAATAACTTCAGAAATCACAAGAATTGAATACATTCTAAA
>PDZT01000002.1 GCA_002753105.1 Deltaproteobacteria bacterium YD0425bin50
TGTTTTGATGGCATATATCCAGTTGATTTTGATCCTGATTTATCCAAAAATTGTTTAGAGCTTTCTGTGGAATGTTAAATGGTACATGTTAAATGACATTATATTGAGGAGAATACGCCCATGATAGAAACCAAATATTTAAAAGATAATATTGAAAATATCCAGAAACTACTGAACATCCCAACTCTCAGACATTTTGAAGCTAGAAATCTTGGGAAATTGCTACGTCTCAGTAAAATAAGGGAATATAATGATAATGAACTCATTATAAAAGAGGGTGATATTGATCCGTGGTTATACTTTTTGCTAAAGGGCAAAATAAGAGTTGAAAAATCAGGAATTGAAATTGGTACACTTGATAAAGTCGGAGAAATTTTTGGAGAAATGCGGATTATTGATAGCCAGACACGATCTGCTTCAGTATATGCGGTTGGTAAAACAATATGTTTAGCTGTAGATACATCGTTTCCGAGTAAACAACACACTAGTGCAAATGTTGATGGCCTAGATGTTAAACTTGATTTTTTACTTTTACTTTACAGAATATTTGCGGAATTTATGTCGATGCGCTTACGTCTTACGAATGAAGAATTAGTTAAAGCCAAAAAAGGAAATGAGGAAAATTTATAAGTGTGAAACCAGCAGTTACGTTTAATAAAGAATACACCAACATTTTTTTTCACATTCTTACAGCATGTAATTTATCATGTAGCCACTGTTACATAAACAAAAAACAGCATGGCGAAGGTAAGCTTCCATTAGAGACTATTATTGCTTGGCTTTCTTGGTTTAAACCAAGTCAAAAAAAAACAAATTTGGTTTTACTAGGAGGGGAGCCATCACTACATCCTGACTTACCTAAAATTGTTGAAAAAGCAAGAGAGCTATCATTTCGATCGATTACGATTGATACGAATGGATTCCTGTTTCATGATCTTTTAAATAAAACCAATCCAAATCATGTCGATTTATTAAATTTTAGTCTTGATGGCGCAACCGCGAAAACGAATGATATGATAAGAGGTGAAGGCTCATATAAAACATGTATTTTGGGAATTCAAAATGCAATAAAAAAAGGGTTCCAAACGGGTATTATATATACGGTAAGTCGTAATAATTTTGCAGAATTAAAAGATATGGTTCCTATAGTTGAATCATTGGGTGTGGATCGTTTTTTTATACAAATAATTGGGCTGCGTGGAAATTTAGCAAATCAAGATAATAGAAATATATATGTGGACAAGGATGCATGGTTATCCTGTATTCCTGATGTTGCGAAAGAAATTGCAAGCTTAGGAACTGTTTGTACGTATCCTAAAGTCTATTTGGATATAGATGATCCGTTCGAATGTGCGGGACTATTATCCAACAATTATTTTATTTTTCCGAATGGTCGTGTTTATCAATGTCCGCTTTGTGAAGATTATCCTTTGCATAGTTATTTGTTTATGGGGAATCAACTCCAACATACTGCAAAGATTAACGAAAAGGATTTGTTTTCACTAAATATACCTGAGGGATGTGTGATGAATAAATTGATTCAGCCGTACAATATACAGTACGATAACAATTCAAAATCATTATATAAAATTGCTTGTTGTTTGCTTAAGGAAGAAATTTCTTAAAAAAAACGAGTAATCGTTATTAATTACTTGACTTAAATATTTATATTATAGTAGTCAACATTTAATTATCATTTCAATTCAAAAAAAAATCGTTAAATAAGTACAATATTTTTAAAAATGTGTCGTCATTCGTGTTAAAATAAATTTTGGCAAATATCGTGCTGATATTTGCTATATTAACTTATTTAATTGGATTCTGAATAATTATTATGTTTAGTCGAAAAAAAGACACCCTTGTCGGATTGGATATTGGATCATCTGCAATAAAAGTGGCAGAGGTTGTTGAGACGAAAAAAGGGAGAATGCTGAAGAAGATAGCAATAGCGCCCGTGCCGTATCGTCTTATTGAGGAGGGTTCTATCAAAGATGCTCCAGCCGTAGCCTCGATAATCAAGCAGTTATGGAAATCAGAAAATATTAAAGAAAAAAAAGTTGCGATATCTATCGGTGGTTACTCTGTAATTAATAAAAAAGTTTTGTTGGACAGGGTTTCTGAGGATAAGTTGCAGGTAACGATAAATCAAGAAGCAGAGCAATATATTCCTTTTGATATTAAGGACGTGAATCTCGATTTTCAGATACTAGATGATTCGTCGGATGGCAAGGAAAAGATGAATGTATTGCTTGTTGCAGCAAAAAAAGAAATGATTAATGAATATGTAAATCTTCTTGACTTGGCGGGATTGAGTGTTCTTATTATTGATGTGGACGCATTTGCACTGCAAAATATATATGAATTTATTGGGGAAGTGAGTAATGACCTAGTTGCATTATTAGATATCGGTGCTTATAAAACAACGCTAAATATTATGAAGGGTACATCGTCATTGTTTATTCGTGATGTTTCCTTGGGATGTGGGCAAATAACTACCCGAATTCAATCTTTTTATAATAAGTTGGATATAAAAGAAGCAGAGGATGTTTGGCGTGGTGCGAGCAAAGTAAGTTTGGATAAAAATAAAATAAGGCAGTCTGACGTTGATGAAATAGTGTCGAGGATTGTATCTGAGTGGTGTGCTGAAATTACGCGCGCTTTGGATTTTTTTTATTCATCTAATGACGAACGCATTAAAACATTTATTCTTAGTGGTGGCGGTGCAAATATTAAGGAGTTTCGAACGCTTCTTTCTCAGCAAGCCTCTGCCGCAGTTAAGATGTTTAATCCCTTCAAGGGTTTTGAGACCGGATATGATCAAAAATACTTGGATAATTTGGCGCCTCAGGTAGCAATTTGTATGGGGCTATCTTTAAGAAGGGTAAATGATAAATGATAAAAATTAATTTACTTCCTTATAAAAAGGCTCGGGTTCAAGATAACATACGTGAACAGATGCTTATGCTTGTGATTACAGCAGTGATTACGCTTGCTATATGTATTTTTGTTCATGTGAAGTTGACAAATCAGATTGATGAATTAAACCAAAATATAAAGGTGGCTACTGCGGAAAAAGAAAAATATGAGGCGCAGGCTAAGCAACTCGACGAGATCAAGCAAAAGTTAGAAATTCTTGCCAAGAAAATTCAAGTGATGGATGATCTAGAGTTGGGTAAGAGAGAGGCTGTTCTGCTTTTAGATATGATGACTCAAACGGTTATTCCTAAACGGATGTATTTTACGGGTTTTGATTTTGTTGGAGGGGTTGTAAATATCGATGGCTCTGCGCTTGACAATAAAACCGTTGCAGATTTTATGACTAAACTTGAGCGCACTGGATTGTTTAGTAGTGTAGAATTAAAATCTATAACTCAGTGTAAAGTAAAAGAATCAGCAGAAGTGAAATGTTTTTCCATTAAATGTGTTAAAGCACCGTTAAAAAAACCTGATAATAAAGCCAATAAAGGGGAAGGCTAAAATAATCTATGGATAAACTGTCATTAGATTCATTAGAACCTTTAGTAAAAAAATACGAGACGCTTACCAAAGTGCAGCGGATAGTAGTGTTTATTGCAGTGGTTATTGTATTGGCCGGATTGTTTTATTATTTTTCATTTTCTACTAAATTGAAAAATATTAATGCTCTTACAGAACAATATAAAAATATTATGAGCGAAATTGAAAATATGAAAGTTAAGGCGAGTCAGCTTGAAAAAAAACAAAAAGAACTGAAGGAAAGAGAAGCTGATTTTCAAGTTGCTTTAAAGGCATTACCTGAAAAAAATGAAATACCATTATTACTAACCAGTATATCTCAGTCTGGACAAGAAGCAGGATTAGAATTTTTGCTTTTTCAGCCTATGGCTGAAGCGGCCAAAGAGTTTTATGCAGAAATTCCAGTGTCTATAAGTGTATCTGGCGGATTTCACGATGTTGCGATATTTTTTGATAAAGTATCCCAATTAAGTCGAATTGTTACGATGCGAGATATTAAAATGACTGTAACCCAAGGAAGAGAAAATACTAAAGACGGTTATAGTTTAACTACAGGTTGTAGTGCAGTTACTTATAAATTTATTGAAGCTCCTAAAAAATAAAAAATTTAAAATTTAAAAAGGCAGATCAACAATGAGAATAAAAATCTGCAACACATCAATTATAATTCTGACTTCATTTATTCTGTTTGCCTGTGATACTGGAAATCAGGTAAGTCAATCAGAACCTGTTTATAGTCAAAAAATTACTGTAACCCAACCAATTAACTCTCCGCCATTGCCTGTAAGTGAAACTACAGAAAAAGAAAAGCAGGTAGTTGAGATTTCAAACACGAATGAAAATAATTCGACAGTTGTTACTTCACAAGAAGAATCTCAAAAAAAGGCTGAGCCTATTTCCGAAAAAATATCTCAAACAGGTAATTTGGAAGAATCGGACAAAAAAGTCGATGTTACGCCCAACCAACCCGAACAAACCAATACGTTAGCCTCAGTCTTATTGACGGATACTTTAAATTCAAAGATATTTGAATCTTACAATCCTACTGGAAAAATTGATCCTTTTAAATATGCTTTTATTGATGAACGTCCACGGATTACTCAGCATAAGAAAGTCGACCACGTAAGAGACCAAGAACGTTTAACAGCTCTTGAAAGATTGGATTTTAGTCAAATTACACTTGTGGGTATTGTAAAGGCTGAGGCTGGGAATAAAGGTTTAGTTCAGGATAAAAATAGTAAAGGATATGTTGTAAAAAATGGGAATTATATTGGATTGCGTTCGGGAAAGGTTGTGGATATTCTCGATAATTGCATCATAATAAATGAGCCTCTACTTCCCGTAGATGAAGAAACCCAAAATTCAATTTTTGAAGAAAATGGACAAAAATTTATCAATGTTGAGGGAGAAAAGTATAAAGTTCAAATAGCCAATATTGATGGTAAAGATTATTATGTGGATGTTAAAGAATTAAAACTTCAGAAACCTGCTGGAGAAGAATACAATGAAATACAGTAAAAGATCTATTAAATTCGCTATCGCTTTCTATTTCGTCGGTATTCCATTTTTTATCGTGTCTATGATTTTGCTACAATGGAAAAATTTACACGCCAACGACACTGAAAAAATGCAAGAAAGTTATCTGCCCACTAAAATTCCCTCTGAAATGGATGTATCACAAGGGGATATTGTGCAATCGTATGATTTTATGGTAGCCGGGGAGGAAGTATCAGTTCAGTATTTGGATTCGAAAAAAGTAGTAAATTTGTCCTCTGAAATGAATGTTTTTACTTCTGAGGAAAAGCTACATAATAAAACGACAAAGCAAAGTAATCATGTAGATACAAACATGCTCGAATCAATTCAAGCTGAAAATCTATATAATTCAATTAGAATAAAAATTAATACCTTGGATAAAATTAAAGATTTTAAATCGTTTACCTTAGATAATTTTGATAATCCACGAATTGTATTTGATTTATATTCCGTAAAAAGTGAATATAAAACCGAACAGGTTGTACCTGTCAATTTAGAAGGGGTAGAACGCATACGTCATTATCAATATGGATCGCCAGATCGTCTGAGAATTGTGTTAGATACAACTCTTAATTACTTAAATAAATATAGAGTATATCCTATTGAAAAAGGTTTAGTTATTGAAATAGATAAGCAATCTGAAATATACGGTGCCTCAACAGAAACGCAACAAGAAGTAATTCAAACCGCTAGTTCATCGAACCCAAGTGATTCAGTAGTTAACAAAAAAGAAGTAAATGCTGGACATTCTAAAATTGCTTATGTGAAACGATTAGACTTTATTAGTGAAAAAGATGGGAAATCGACAGTAGTTATTGGAACTAGTCGGCCAGTCCAATTTGAAATAGAGAAGGTAAATAATTTATTATTGAAGATACACTTAAAAAAAACCTTGATTTCAAGAAAGCAGCAACGTCCAATGATTACAACGCGCTTTCAAAGTGCTGTGGATCGAATAACTACTCAAGTGAATATGCCTGTAAAAAATGAATCACTTGTTCTTTTGGAGTTAAGGGAATTCGTCGAGTATAAGACAGAGCAAGTTGATAAAGATATTTTAATTCACTTTGCTTCATCCTCAATTGCACCTCGACCACTTGATCAAGCTAAACTTCCTGATTGGAAGCAAACCATGGATCAAGTCCAGATTAGTCAAAACATGTCATCAATTGTAGAAACCACTTTACAGCAACCTAAAGAAATAAAACAACAACAGTTCGATGCAAGTCAACAACCACCTTCCGTAGATACGGTTCAGGGCTTACTTGATGTTCAAGTCAATCAATCTGCTACACCAGATATATCATCATCAAAAATGTATACAGGTGAAAAAATCGCTTTGGATTTTTATAAAACTGATATAAAAAATGTTTTTCGTATTCTTAAGGAAGTGAGCAATAAAAATTTCGCAATTGATAAGGATGTGACTGGTGAAGTGACTTTATCATTAGATATACCTGTGCCGTGGGATCAAGTTTTAGATCTTGTTCTAAAAATGAATCAATTGGGTAAAATAATGGAAGGAGATATTATACGAATTGCTACGATTGAAACATTAAAAAAAGAAGAAGAGCGGCTGCAGGCACAATTAAAGGCTGAGCGAGAAGCCAAGGAAATGTCTAAAGCAATAGAGCCCTTAAAAACTGAATTTATTCCAATAAATTACGCTAAGGCTGATGAGTTAGCAAAACATATTGAAAAGATTATTAAAGTAGATAGTCAAGCTACTCAACAACCAGGCGCCCCGCCCTCTCCTTCGATGCCTTCTGCGAACCCTTTGGAATATCGAGGATCGATTACAGTGGATGCGAGAACCAATCAAATCGTATATACCGATATTGAAGAAAACATTAAACGTGCGAAAGCGATTATTCGAAAGTTAGATAAGGTGACTCCCCAAGTAGTCATTGAAGCAAAAATTGTTGAAGCATCCAATGATTTTGATAGAAATTTAGGTATTGGTTGGGGATTATCTGGAGGTATTCAATCAGATAGTCCAAATGCAGGGGTTGGTCCACAGCGGGCTTTTAATACATTAGGTGGAACATACGGATATAATATGATTGCAGTTAATCCAGCAGCAGCAACAGGTAGTAATGGATTGTTAAATTTTAATTTTACCCGAATAGCAGGCACGCCATTTTTATTAAATGCTTATCTTAATGCAATGGAAACAAGAGGGGAAGGTAAAGTTATATCATCACCAAAAATTTTAACCTTAGATAATTTGGAAGCAAAAATAGAACAAGGTGTAGAATGGCCATACGCTGTAACAAAAGTTGCAGATGGAGTTGCTGAAACTGTTATCAATTTTAAGAAAATTTCTTTAGAATTGAAAGTAACACCTCATATTACTGCAGACAATAGAATTTCAATGCGTATTGAAATTAAAAAAGATGATGTAGTTAGTATTTATGATGCGGATGTTCCAGTTATTGGCAATAAAGCGGCAACAACGGAGCTTTTGGTCGATGATGGAGACACAGTAGTTATTGGCGGAATAGTTAAAACAAATTCAATAGTTAGTAAAAGTGGCGTTCCTATACTTATGGACATTCCAGTTTTAGGTTGGCTTTTCAAAACAAAAAGTCAGTCAGATAAGTCAGAAGAGTTGTTAATATTTATAACACCAACTATTGTTCAATTTGAACAACGCACAGCATTAAATTAAAATTGAACAACGAATCAATTCAAATATAAATTAGGATTAGTATTTAATTTTTTCAAATTCAACTGTGATGTGATTATTTAGATTTTTTGATGGGAGATTGTATGAAAATTATGCGATTTACTTATTTTCTTCTTAGTATTATGCTCGCTTTATCAATTTCTCAAATGGGATGCGGTTCAAAAGGCTCATTAGGCGGAGAAGGCGATACAGCAGCAATAACAATAGTGGCAAATCCTACAGTTGTCCCAGCGGATGGCAGGACTTCAGCTACACTCCAAATTTCAATTACAGATGCAACTGGAAATCCTGTTCGACGTTTCACTTCGATAACTTTATCTACAAATATTGGAACGTTTCCAAATGGACAACAAGAGTATAAAACTGAAACGAATGATGAGAGTGGTTCGATATTAGTTTCCTATATGGCGAGTACAGTGCCCGGAGCAGCAGAAATTATATGCAAATCAGGTGGAATAACGCAAAAATTAGTGATAAGCAATGAAGGTATTGGATCAATAAATATAAATGCGTCCTCACTGGTTCTTCCAGCAGATGGTGTTTCCTCAACAACGTTGACTGCTACTATAACGAATTCTTTAGGCATGGCTGTTGCTGATGGTACCCCAGTTACTTTTTATACAAATAATGGTACGTTTGTTAATGGATCGAGAAGTTTTACCACTTACACTTCTTCCCAAGGTGCTGGAAGCGTGACAGTATCATTAGTTGCTGGCTTATCAAGTATTCCAGCTGAAATCACTTGTACTGCAGGTGGTATCACTCAGAAAATTATAATATTTTTCGGAGAAAGTGCGCAGATCGTTTTAGAGGCCGTTGGAGACGCATCAATTCAAGCAGATGGACAAAGTTCTTTAGTGCTTAGTGCAAACGTATTCGATGTGGGGGCAAGGCCTGTTCCAGTTGGTACCCCAGTAACTTTTTCAACTGATAATGGTTATTTTGTAAATGGCCAACAATCATATACTGTGCTCACTTCAGATGCGAGCGGCAGTGTAAAAATATCGTTAATGTCTTCGAAAACACCGGGAGCGGCAAATGTCATATGTACTGCACATGGTGTAAGTCAAAAATTAGTGATTGTTTTTAAAGGTGGCAGCGCAAACATTACCTTAACACCAGAGTCAAATAGATTATTGGCTGATGGTAAAAGTTCAGTAAAAATAACTGCTAACGTAACGGATTTGGTTGGAAATGCTGTACCCCGAGGTACACCAGTTACCTTTTCAACAACAAAAGGCACATTTGCTAATGCAAATGTAATTCCTATCTGTGGATCAGCAGTTTCACCTTTACCAAATATTCCTAATGGCCAGTGTTTGTATCTTTTTAACACAGTTACCCCTGACGATTCTGGGACTATTATTGTTTCTTTAATTTCATCCACATCTCCCGGTAGAGCTGATGTAACCTGCATGGTCAATAATGTAACACAACAAACTGAAGTTATGTTTATAGCTCAGGAAGGATTACGAATTGATTTAAGTTCAGATGCGACTTGTGCGGGATGTACCAATACAAGTATTCCTGCTGATGGAGTCAGTTCAATGGTAATCATTGCTACCATGAATGATCAGGATACTATTGCTCCAAATATTCAGGTTGGAACCCCGGTTACGTTTAGCACAACAAATGGTACATTTCCAAGTGGTACTCAAAAATATACAACGTATGCTTCTGAAGAATCAGGTACGATTAGTGTGCCTTTGATTGCATCTAAAATTGCCGGCCCTGCGGTTATTACAGTTTCTGCAGGAGGTACAACGAATTCAATAACGGTTATATTTACTCCTGTAAATCTAACAGGTCTTTATGGTATAACATTAGGCACAAATTTACAGACAATACCAGCAGATGGAAAAAGTTCTGCGATGCTTACAGCTACAATTGTTGATAGTTATGGTACTCCCCCGCCAGCAGGAACTGTCGTAACATTTTCGACAAATCATGGTACTTTTGGAAATGGTCAATCGCAAATTTCATATACTTTACCAACTGCAAGTGGCAGTATAGCAACATCTTTAATATCATCCAATACTCCTGCTACAGCAAATATTATCTGTACAGTTGGAGGTTCATCGCAACAAGTAACAGTTTTATTTACTGGAATAACACAACCTGATCAAATGGCTACAATTACATTATCATCTGAAAAATATACAATTCCGGCAGATGGGACAAGTTCAGTAGTTATCTCAGCACAAATTCAAGATACTTATGGAAAACCAGCACCAATTGGAACTCAAGTTATAATGTCAACAGATAATGGACAATTTCCAAACGGAACAAAACAAATAACTCTTGTTGTCCCAAATGAACTTGGAATCGTTGCGACACCTTTAATTTCATCGTCTCAACCTTCAATAGCTCATATAACATGTCAAGTTTCTGGCACAACTCAGCGGATGATTGTAGAATTTGTTACAGGATCAGATGTACCTCCTGATGTTGTATTGCCAGCTACAATAGAAGTAAAAGCTAATCCTGAAACAATACCTATAGGTGGTTCTTCCACTGCTATAACTGCTACTCTTATTGGAAGTTCTGCTGGTAAACCTGTAACCAAAGGTACTATTGTAACCTTTCAAACTACAAATGGGACATTTTCAAATGGAACAACGACTTATACAACTCAGACATTCGATGATTCAGGAGTAGTTACAGTATCGTTAATGTCTGGTGCAGTACCCGGAAGAGCTGAAATAACATGTTCTTCAAATAATATAAGTCAGAGAACTACAGTAACCTTCGAAGGTGATAATATTAAAATTCCGGCGAGTTTAATGATCTCAACTGATAAACCAACTGTCAGCTCAGATAATTCTAATCCTGCAACGATTACTGCAATTGTTTTAGATGCAAATAATGCTGTTCTTGAAGGGGTTGATGTTGCTTTTAACGCTACACGTGGGCAATTAAGCTTTAGAACAGTGAAAACAGATGCACAAGGTAGAGCGCAGGTAGCTTTTTCCTCTGGAACTGATAAAAGTACAATAGAAGTTACAATTACTGCTACGGTTACCGGAATTGCCTCACGAAGTATTCCATTACGTATTGAAGGATCAAAAATAGCGTTAACATCAGATAAATACACCTTAGAGACTGGCTCAGAAGCTTCAGTTTCATCAAAAACTGCTGTATTAACTATCACATTAAAAGATGCAGCAGATAAACCCATTGTAGGTGTAGAACCAAAAGATATTATAATTGAGGTAAAACCAATTGGAGCTTTAACCCTGAGTACAAAATCAGAAAAGACCAATTATAATGGAGAAATAAATTATGATGTAATAGCAAGTAGCACTTCTAATGACAAAGTAGTTGTTACTGTAAAAGCTTTAGGGGAAATTCAAACGATAGAATATAAAGTGGGCGCTCGAGGGACAGTATTTGGTATTGAATCGTTAACTCTAAATCCTGATAGTGCTACCTTAAGCAAATTAATACAACCTGCTCCTAAAGAGTATGCAATGAGTACAAATCAGAATATTAAAATTACAGTTCGAGCTCCTTGTGAAAATGTATATGACTGTAAAGTAATATTCGCTTCTACTTTAGGTGGTTGGGATGGGACTGCAAACAATGTATCTTCTGAGAAATCAGTCATAAATGGTGAATGTAGTGCATGGATAAAATCAAGTTTAGCAGGAGTTGCTAATATTGAAATATATTATTCACATGATCGTTCTGTACAAGATACACTAATTTTGTCATTTTCTGCTCCAAGTAGTGAAGCTACACAAATATCTTTACAAAGTAACCTGACTGTTATTGCACGAAACGATGGTAAGGCAACATTAACCGCTACGGTTAAGAATGTAACTGACCAAGTTGTTGGTCAGGCTCCTGTATCATTTTCCATTGTTAATCCAACAGGTGGAGGTGAAAAATTATCTCCTGTTGTAGTTTTAACCAATTCAAATGGTGAAGCCCAAACTACTCTATCTGCCGGATCATTAAGTTCAGATTCAGAAGGACTTATTATTATGGCATCAATTATTGGAAGGCCAGATGTGAAACCTTCTACAATAAAAATAGTTATTGGAGGAACTGCGGGTTCAATAACAATGGGTAGAGGAACAGTTATATCCGATCCATCTGATCATAAAAATACTACTTATATGTTACCTATTTCAGTATTGGTTGCTGATTCTAATGGAAACTCAATAAAAGGTGCTGTTGTTACTTTAAGTATTTGGCCATTACAATATGCCACAGGAGTTTGGGTAGGTTTTAACGGAGAGGATTGTGTTCCCGGATATAGTTATGATGATGTTGGATTGCCTAAATATCAATTTTTTGAAAACGAAGATATCAATAGAAATTTAATATGTGATAACTGTTTACCTCGCGGAAATGGAGAAGATGTAAATACTGACTCTGATCTAACTCCTCCTAATTCATCTTCAGGTTCATTGCCTTCAACTGTTGAAACGGATCAATATGGAGTAGCAAATTTTAATTTAGTTTACGTAAAGGCTTCTGCTGCTTGGATAAAAGCTGAGATTACCGCAACTACAAGAGTTCTAGGAACTGAAACCGAATCAAAGTATATCTTTGTTCTTCCTTATCTTGTTGATGATGCCAAAAAATGTTTGTTACCAAATTCACCATTTAATAATTAAGTTTTTACAAAAAAATTTGAGTACAATTCAAAAAATCCTTGCTAAGTATATATTTTATTATAAGCAAGGATTTTTTTATATTATAGGAAATTATAAAAATTGATCTCATTGGTTTCCAAGGATGAGGAATGGATTATCAGTAAACCTATGATGTCAAATATTAAGGTAAAGTAATCATCTTCAAAATTGAGTCGATGCTCAATTCATAAATTCAAAGGGAAAAATCATGAACAGCTCACTAATGTTATCCATGACTACGTGGGGTTATGGATTTGCAACGATCATGTATATGATTTCTTGGATTTTTAAAAAAACAAGAGCGGCGACATTTGGAAGATGGCTTTTAGTATTTGGGATAATCATCCATGTATTGGGAATAGCCTTACGATGGATCGAATCCTATCAGATGGGCATTGGACATGCACCTCTCTCAAATATGTATGAGTCGTTGGTCTTTTTTTCTTTAACTGTAGCGTTGATATATATTTATGTCGAATATAAATATCATACTAGTATTTTTGGTATTTTTGCTACCCCAGTTATATTTCTAACCATAGCCTACGCTTCTCTTTCACCTAACATTAATGATCGTATCCAACCTTTGATTCCAGCATTAAAAAGCAATTGGTTAATTGCACATGTTCTCACTTGTTTTTTAGGGTATAGCGCGTTTGCATTAGCTTTCGGAATGAGTTGTATGTATCTGTTAAAGCAGCGTCAACAAAATAAGCCAAAATCTATTTGGGATTATCTCCCGGAGTTGAATTTACTTGATGAGTTAACATATCAGATGATCATGTTTGGATTTTTGTTTCTGACCATAGGGATTATTACAGGAGCAGTCTGGGCAAATTCAGCATGGGGTTCATACTGGTCTTGGGACCCTAAGGAAACATGGTCATTAATTACTTGGTTTATTTATGCCATCTATTTGCATGCACGTTTGATGAGAGGATGGGAAGGGGAGCGTGTTGCATATATTTCCATTATTGGATTTATGGCAGTATTATTTACTTATTTTGGAGTAAATTATTTGCCCGGGTTGCATAGTTATGCATAAAAAAGTGTATGGAATGAATAAGTTATTTTTCAATATTACAATCACAATCTTTTTCATTACATTCTGAACACTGATATACACTGACATTTTTTTTATTGTGAATATGAAATGCAAGTAACCCAATCCCTACTAGCAAAACAACAAAGACAAGTGTTAAAAATAACAGTGACATGACCTCTTTCCCTTATGATAAAGTAGATGATAACGACTCAATTTTATTTAATAATGATATGGTCAATTTTAAAAAATCAGCTTCTGTAACAATCCCAACAAGTTCACCATTTTCAAGTACAGGTACACATCCATACTTATTTTTTAAAAGGATGTTAATGACTGAATATACTGTTTCATCTGGGGATATAGTCATGACATCAGTTTTCATAACATCTTTTATTAAGATATGATGATCAATTGCATCTTGTTCACTTTGATCAGCATCTGCTAACAATGAAATAGTATAAGCAAGTAAATCTCTGTGTGTTAGTAATCCGATAAATTGGTTATGCTCATCAACAATTGGCACATGCCTAATATGTTTAATTTTCATCAGTGAACGAACAATTGCCAAGGATTGATTCTCCTCCAAAACAAATACCTTTCGTGTCATAATATCTTTTACTTGTAACATAAAACAGCCTCTCTATATTGGTCGAATAGTCAATCAATGTATCCTGAAGGAAAATATTCATAGCATAAATTGACTGATTTTGCTATAGAAAAGGTTAAAATAATTTACGTGTTGCATGATTTGATTTGTAAAATTGAACAAAATAACAAAGGAAACTACCTATGGATATAAAAATTGTACCGGTGGAAAATCCACAAGCATATAATTTTATTTTAGGCCAGTCGCATTTTATTAAAACTGTTGAGGATATTTATGAAGCGATGGTGAATGCTGTGCCATCACCAAAATTTGCAGTAGCATTTTGCGAAGCTTCCCAGCATTGTCTGGTTCGTTACACTGGAACAGACAATGAACTCATTGATCTTGCAACAAAAAATGCTCTACAACTCGCAGCAGGCCATTCTTTTATTTTGTTTATGAAAGATATTTTTCCCATAAATGTACTTCAAACAATAAAACATGTACCTGAAGTATGTCACATTTTCTGTGCAACTGCGAATCCATTAGAAGTTATTATTGCAGAAACACAGCAAGGCAGAGGGATTATAGGTGTTATTGATGGTTTTTTAACAAAGGGAATTGAAACAGAAGCTGATATCCAAGAACGTAAAGGATTGTTAAGAAAATTCGGATATAAACAATAACAACATCGTATGAAATAGAGAGGTAAAACCGTGTCTCAAGAATCCATTGAAGTTCAACCGGGTGATGCTTTGTACCCTAATCCAGAAAATACAGGCATACCTCCAGAACAAACTGTAATTATAGCAAAAGATGTATTACCTGAAATATTGCCGATTATTCCTCTTTATAACCGACCGATGTTTCCGAAAATGTTAGGGCCTATTATTATTGAAAATGAAACTCTAATTCAATCCATCATTGAATTACATCAAAAGCATGGTGCAAATTTTCTTGGCCTTATACTGATCAAATCCTCTCCGGAATCTGTCAACACATTACCTACTTCTGCAACTGATTTATATAGCGTTGGTGTTGCAGTAAAAATTCTGCAAATATCGCCATATCAACCGAATACGCCACTTCAATTACTTGTACAGATTTTAGAACGATTTGAGCTCGTTGAGATGCTTGCTGAAAAACCAATGTTTCGTGCCAAAGTAAGTTACTGGCATGAAACGGTCTTTGAAACGAATGAGGAATTAAAGGCGTATTCTGTTGCCATTATCGATTGTATTAAAGAGTTAGTTAAATTAAATCCCTTATTTAAAGAGGGCTTATCACTGATTCTTGAACGTATTAATGTTCATGATCCGGGTTCGTTGGCGGACTTTTCTGTATCCATGACAACCGCCACAGGCGAAGAACTTCAACAAATATTAGAAACAAGAAGCATCCGGTTACGTATTGAAAAAGCATTGGTTTTACTAAAACGAGAAGTCGAGATTTCAAATCTAAAAGTCCAGATTTCCAAGCGTATTGAAGATCGCCTGTCTAAACAACAGCGAGAGTTTTTCTTAAAACAACAGCTCAAAGAAATAAAAAAAGAATTAGGCTTAAGTAAAGATGATACAGAAACAGAAGTTGAAAAATTTAAAAAGCGCATCAGTCAACTGGTTCTTGGTGATGAAGCAAAAGAGCGAATTGAGGAAGAGATCGAAAAATTGCGTTTGCTTGAAACATCTTCTCCTGAATTTAATGTAACCCGAGCCTATTTGGATTGGTTAACGATTTTACCATGGGGAGTATATACCCAAGATAACTATGATATTTTACATGCAGAAAATATACTGGATGAGGATCATTATGGACTCAAGGATGTCAAAGACCGTATTCTTGAACTCATTTCTGTTGGAATTATCAAAGGTGATTTGGCAGGTTCCATTATTCTGCTTGTCGGGCCTCCGGGTGTTGGCAAAACCTCTATTGGACAATCCATTGCGCGGAGTTTAGGCCGAAAATTTTATCGCTTTTCTTTAGGCGGTATGCGTGATGAAGCTGAAATTAAAGGACATCGAAGAACCTATATTGGAGCACTTCCCGGAAAATTTATTCAAGCCATAAAAACTTGCAAAACTTCAAATCCTGTGATCATGCTTGATGAGATAGATAAAATAGGTGCAAGCTTTCAAGGTGACCCAGCATCAGCCTTACTTGAAGTGTTAGACCCCGAACAAAACAAATCTTTTTTAGATCATTATATAGATGTGCGTTTTGATTTGTCTAAAGTTCTCTTTATCTGCACAGCAAATCAAACCGATTCCATTCCAAGCCCATTATTAGACAGAATGGAAACAATCAAGATTGCAGGCTATATTCTTGAAGAAAAAATGGAAATTGCTAAACAGTATTTAATCCCAAAACAATTAAATGCTCATGGAATAACAGACAAACAGATCATTTTTTCAAATCCAGTCTTAAAGGAAATGATTGAAGGCTATGCTCGAGAGTCTGGTGTCCGGAGTTTAGAAAACAATATAAAAAAAATATTGCGAAAATCAGCCAAACAGATTGTTCAAGAGAAAAAAACAACGATAACGATACGAAAAAATGATTTGTCAGAATGGTTAGGCAGGCGGGTTTTTAGCGAGGAAATGATATTTAAAAAGCCAAGAGTCGGTGTTGTCATGGGGCTGGCATATACAAGTTTTGGAGGGACAACGTTATATGTTGAAGCGACCTTAGTGCCTTCACAATCACCGGGATTTAAACAAACCGGTCAGCTTGGTAAAGTGATGATAGAATCTTCTGAGATTGCATATACTTACATTCGTTCATTATTGCGAAATCATGAACAAGCAACAAACGGCTTCAATCGAAATCTTATTCATTTACATGTTCCAGCAGGCGCAACACCTAAAGATGGCCCATCTGCAGGTGTAACGATGGCGTGTGCTATATATTCATTGATATCTGAACAGCCCATTATTCAAAATATCGCTATGACAGGAGAATTATCATTAACCGGTATGGTTATGCCAATTGGAGGTGTTAAAGAAAAACTAATTGCAGCCAAAAGAGCTAAGGTGAGTCGCGTCATTTTACCACTGGAGAATGAGGAAGAATATAAAAAACTGGATTCACATATTCAGGAAGGAATGGAAGTGTTTTTTGTCAGAACATTTGAAGATATTCGAAATATTTGCTTTCCAAATCAAAATAAAAAAAACAAATCAAAATAGATGCATTAAATTGTTTTTTTCAAATTTGGGATAAAACGCATGGCCTTTAAAAGCATGTTTAGCACCGTATGGATTTATGGTATTCTATGTTGGGTTGCTTCACCCGTTTTTTGTTACACTACCACGATTAAATTTGATCATTTGACTATTGATGAAGGATTATCACAAAATACGGTTAACGGAATATTACAAGACAACCATGGGTTTATGTGGTTTGCTACTCAGGATGGTTTAAATAAATATGATGGCTATTCATTTATTCGTTACAAAACAGACTCTCAAAATACGAACAGTTTGTCAGAAAATTATATCTATTCATTAGTTCAGGATCAGTTCGGTATCATGTGGATTGGTACCCGGGGAAAAGGCTTAAATCGATTTGATCCAGAACGGCAACAGTTTATTCATTATTTGCATAATGAGGATAACCCAAACAGTCCAAGCGATGATTTTATAAAAATTATTTATATAGATAACCATAACAGTATTTGGCTTGGCACTGAAAATAAGGGTCTGGATTGTTTTATTCCCGATAAAAATGTGTTTAAACATTATGCTCATGATGAAACGAATAAAAACACCTTGAGCAATAATAGTGTTACAAGTATTTATCAGGATTCACATGGAATTCTATGGATAGGTACAGATTTTGGTTTAAATCGTATGAATGATGATCAGAAAACATTTCACCAGTATTACCATGATCCAAATAGACCCAATTCTCTACCCGATAATTCAATTAAGGCGATATATCAAGACCCCAAAGGGATATTTTGGGTAGGCACCAAGAAAGGTCTTGTCCAGTTTGATGCTGAAAAAGAAGTGATCAAGTCTTATCAACATGATTCCAATACCAAGACAAGTCTTTCAAGTAATTATGTGAATGTGATTTATCAAGACCAAAGGAACCGATTCTGGGTAGGCACAGATAATGGTTTAAATATCTTAAATAAAGCAAATACCTTTCAGGTTATTCAGCAAACGAATCTTACTGATCCTGAAGGCTTAACCAACAGCAATATCGGATGTATTTTTGAAGACCGTTCGGGTAATATATGGTTTGGGACATTTACAGGTGGTGTAAACAAATTTTCAGAAAAAAAATTCCAGCATGTAAAAAAAGATACACTTGATCCCAACAGCTTACCCGAAAATAGCGTATGGGCGATATGTGAAGATCGTTTCGGAATTCTTTGGCTTGGTACAGAAAATGAAGGATTGTCAGCTTTTAATCGATCTCAAAACCAATTTGTGGTTTACAAGCATGACGCCAATAATCCCACAAGTATCAGCAGCAATAAAATTCAGACTATTCTTGAAGACAGCCGAGGTTATCTTTGGATAGGAACTGAAGATGGTTTGAATCGTTTTGATCAGGATAAAAAAGAGTTTATACGCTATTATTCAGATAAAAATAATTCGAATAGTTTAAGTGATTCGGATATCATGAAAATAGTTGAAGATCATCTTGGAATACTTTGGATTGCAACTTATAATGGTGGCCTCAACCAATTTGATGTTGTTCAGCAACAATTCCAGCATTATAAGCATGATTCTAAAAATACCAATAGCTTATCTCATAACCGAGTGCGATATATCTATGAAGATCATGCACATCATTTATGGGTTGGTACTGAAAATGGCTTGAATCGTTTTGATCGGAAAAGTGGAAATTTTAAACACTATTTTCATGATTCAGCCAATGAGCAAAGCTTATCCAATAATCGTGTGTATTCAATTCTTGAAGACCGAAATCACAGTTTTTTATGGATGACTACCAAAAATGGGTTGAATCGTTTTGATTCACGAACAGAAACATTTACTTTTTTTTCTGAAAAGCATGGATTATCGAACAACACTGTATATAGTATCTTGCAAGATCAGTCTGGTCATTTTTGGTTAAGTACCAATAAAGGGTTATCCCGTTTTAATCCAAAAACGAATCAGTTCAGGAATTTTACTAAGGAAGATGGTTTGCAATCCAATGAATTTAATATGGGTGCTTTTTTTCAAAACGTAAACCATGAAATGTTTTTTGGTGGAATTAATGGCTTAACCGTGTTTGATCCTGCAAAAGTTATGGATAATCCACATCCACCGCCAGTTGTAATTACTTCATTTAAAATTTTTGATAAAGAAGTTCTGTCCACAACTGATTTAATTCATCAAAAAGAAATACAGTTATCCTATAAAGACACCTTTTTTTCTTTTGAATTTTCGGCTCTGGATTACGTAGCTCCTCAAAAAAATGAATATGCCTATAGACTTGTCGGATTTGATACCGATTGGATTTATTGCGACAAACGGAGATATGCGAGTTATACAAATTTAGACGGCGGTAAATATATTTTTCAGGTTAAAGCCAGCAATAATGATGGATTATGGAATGAAAAAGGAACCGATATCACCATCATCCTCCCACCTCCACCATGGAAAACATGGTGGGCGTATAGTCTATATGTTATTTCCATAGTGAGCCTTTTTTATGTGTATCTTTTCATAAAAAAACAGCAGTATTTAAAAGAATTACGAATTCAAAAAATTGTGCATGATGCTGAAATACTAAAAGAAAAAACTCGTATTCAGGAAGAAGTTGAACGAATCAGCAGGCATGATTTAAAAACACCGCTGAATAGTATTATTTCTTTACCTCAGATTGTGTTGCAGGAACATAACTTATCCGCAGAACAGGTTGAATTGCTTAAATCGATTGAAAAATCAGGTTATATTATGCTGAATATGATCAATCTGTCTTTACATATGTTTAAAATGGAGAATAAAACCTATCGGCTGGAACCGATTAAGATTAATCTTTTAGATATCATTAACAAAATCATATCAGACTTGAAAAGTTTAGCAGAATCAAAAGCGATTCATTTGAATACAATCGTTGAAAACAACTCAGCAGACCAGACAAAAAGTTTTGGAGTCATGGGAGAAGAGCTTTTATGTTATTCGATGTTTGCTAATCTGATCAAAAATGCAGTGGAAGCTTCTCCGAAAAATGAAGTTGTGAGTATTCGTTTTACTAAAGATGAAACGGATAAGGCCATTATTGATGTCCATAATCAAGGTGTTGTTCCTGTTGCAATTCGTGGTCAATTTTTTGATAAATATACAACTTCAGGAAAAAAAGGAGGGACTGGTCTTGGAACCTATTCAGCAAGACTTATGGCTGAAACGTTAGGTGGCGAAATTTTTATGAAAACCAGTGAAACAGACGGCACAACGATTACCGTCCGATTACCATCGGCTGAAATTCAAGATATCCCTTTGAACTTGGAGAATAATGACTCTACAGATACATATCATATGAACCCATTACCCTACCTCAAGGTTTTAATTGCAGATGATGATGAATATAATCGATTGATTTTCAAGACCTATTTAAAACATCCGAATTTAATGCTTGAATTAACAGATAATGGCAAATCAGTTGTTGAAAAATGTTCTTCAGAGCCTTTTGATATTATTTTTATGGATTTGGAAATGCCAATAATGAACGGTATCGATGCAACCTGCCACATTAGAGATTTTGAAAAAAAAAATATAGAAAAAAAATCGGTTATTATTGTGGCACTTTCAGCACATGACGATTTACAAACCCGTCAGCTTTGCACAGATACTGGTTTTAATGATTATCTTCAAAAACCTGTAACCCGAACTCACTTACGACAATGCTTAGTCTCTTTTTTTATGACTGAAAAGCAAGCGTTGACGCAAAGCCGCAATGAAGTCTTGCAATCCGTAATATCAGAAGATAAACCCTATTGGGTTGAAGTTGATAGTGAATTTGAAGATCTGATACCGGGTTTCTTAGAGAAAAAAAGGGTTGAAATGGGGAAGCTGTTGGGCAGTCTAAAAGCGAAAGACTTTGAAGAGGTTAGGAAATTAGGCCATAAGCTTAAAGGCAGTTTTAATATGTATGGATTTAAACGATTGGCTAATATTTGTGCCATCATTGAAGAAAATGCAAAAAATGAAGATTACACATGTATCCAAAACAATATCGATTCCCTACATACAGAATTTAACCAAATACAAATTACTTATGTCCATATGGAATAACGATGTAAATGAGAAAGGAGATTTTTTCTGATGGCAGATATTAAAAAAATAATGTTGGTCGATGATGATGAAGATATTACCATAGCATTAAAAACCAAACTTGAAAAAACAAAAAAATTTAAAGTGGTGTTTACAAATAAGGCTGAAGAAGCGTTTAAATTAGCCAAAAAAGAACTACCGGATTTAGTCATCTGTGATATTGATATGCCAGAAATGTCGGGTGGTGATGTTGCTTATGCATTGTCAGAATCAGATAAAACAAAGGATATCCCGATATTGTTTTTTTCGTCTTTGGTATCTAAAGAAGATTCAGGCAGTACGGGTAAAGTTATTGGTGGACGCCATATGATCTCAAAATCCGTATCCATAAGTCTATTAATTGATAAAATTGAAAAAATGCTTGAAAAGTGATGTATGATCTAATCGAATAGTGAGGAAGTTATCATGAAACAAATAGAAAGATTGATAGAACGTATTATTAAACGTGTAAATATTAATTTAAGGGCGTTTCAATTTGATGTAACACCATATATGCATGAACTTGTTTCACATATGGAAATGCTAAATTATAACGCTTTTTACGGTATCACAGAGCATCATCCAACCCATTTTGTATTTTCCAAATCTTCTATAGCAGGAAGCTATTTTTTTGGTAAATGTGTTATTGAACAATCTACAATCTATGATAGCGATATCCGAGGCGATGAATTAAAAAGGGCAGGAGATCATATTGAGATAGAAGGGGACGAATTTATCATGGAAGAAGATGAGATGGTTCGCATTCTAGATAGTTATTTAATTAAAACACTCGTACATAGTTTTTCTCATGATCCTAGAAGTCCAGAGGAATTTTTCATTCGGAATACCGTATCCATGCATTATGCCAATATACATGGAGCACCAATGGTTGGATGTTTTCTTGGCCCTTTAGCTACAGTTGATTTAACTACCGCACGATCTTGTATATTCGGTGCCTATTCCTATGTGCAAACCGGTACAATTATGGATAAAATAGTTGAACGTGGTGTAGTCTGGGTCAAATCAAATTCATTTGAATTTCTGTATCGATATCCGCGCCATGTGATCGATCATTATATCCATTATATTGAATCCAATACTTCACCAGTCGGTGTATTAATGGATTTTTGTGAACAACGTAAAGAAGAACTTCGTCAAGTTTTTTATGGAAAATTTGAAATGCCTATGGTAGCTATTCCAAATACATCAGCTATGAATCGATATGCATTGATTAAAGGGAATACATCTATCGGTGATAATGTATTGATTGCTCAACGGGCTTATCTTCAAGATGCTCACATGGGACAAGGTTCAAATGCGCAAGAAAATTCATATATTATTTGTTCACGGTTAGAGGGAAATGATGTTACTGCTCATGGTGCAAAAATTATTCATACGCATTTGGGAAATTATGTTTTTGTAGGCTTTAATTCTTTTTTACATGGAAAGCCTGATATGAAACTAATTATTGAGGATCATAACATTATCATGCCGCATACGATTATTGATTTAGAAGAGCCGTTACATATTCCTTCAAATCAACTCGTCTGGGGCTATATTCGCAATCGCCATGATTTAGCAGAAAACAGCATATCTTTAGATAAATTATGCACTGTTGATGGAAAAATTTCTCAAGGAAATATGGTGTTTGACGGTAAAGGAGAAGACATGGTTACGGCTTTTAAAATCCGTATAAAACGTATTCTCGAACAAAATTACGGTCATGCAGAAGTTTCCCAAGACATTTCTTATTATATGCTTCAACCTTATTTAAGCGGCAAACAACAGGGATTGTTCCCTTCAATTGAAATAAACCCTTAATCATAATTATGTTTAGAATTGAAACTAACAGAGTTTATAGTCTATATGGCAGGAAAATTAAAACGGAATGAACTCTGCCCATGCGGCAGTGGATTAAAGTATAAAAAATGCTGTTTAAACCGTCAAAATGTCTTACTTGATATTAAGACCTTGTATTTTAAAAAATATAATATTTATTTAAAAGACAAGCAAGATATCGATGGAATTAAACAATGTGGACAAATTGTAATAGATACTCTGGAACGTGTATCGCGGTTGATTCGTCCCGGAATGACAACAGACAGCATCAATACGTTTGTACATGATTATACCCTTCAACAAGGTGCTATCCCAGCTCCGTTAAATTACAAAGGGTTCCCTAAAAGTGTATGTGTGTCTGTGAATGAAGTCATTTGTCATGGAATACCCGGACATCGAATACTTAAGGATGGTGATATTGTTAATGTGGATATCACCTCAATCTATAATGGCTATTATGCTGATGCGAATCAGACTTTTTTTGTAGGCATACCTTCCCTCAATGCTCAAAAAATTGTGAATGTAAGTCTTGAGTGTTTACGTCGGGGAATTGATGCTGTTAGACCTCATAATACAATTGGTGATATTGGCTGGGCAATACAAAGTTATGCTGAAAGTCAAGGATGTTCAGTTGTTAGAGAACTTGTGGGTCATGGTGTTGGGTTTCATTTTCATGAGCAGCCGCAGGTCCCACACTTTGGAAAAAAGAAGGATGGTATTGTCCTTATTCCCGGCATGGTTTTTACCATAGAACCAATGATCAATTTAGGAAAAAAAGAAGTTCTAATATTGGAAGACAATTGGACTACTGTAACCCGAGATGGTTCTCTTTCAGCGCAATTTGAGCAAACCGTATTAGTCACAGAGGATGGCTATGAAAGTTTGACTCCGTATGATTTGAATAACTTTAGATATCCAAACTGAAGCTGTTTTTGTCAGAACAAGCTTTAAGCTTTTCCCATTAGGTTTTCACCTTTTATAAAAAACTTTTCTGGAAAGCTATAGATTTTCAGATATTAAATTTCACAATTGAGCACAAAATGAGAAGTGGTAAATTCCCGTAGGGGCGAGGCATGCCTCGGCCCTACAATCGTTCATCTTTGCAATTATTTATCTGAAAATCTGTATATTGAACAAAAATATTTTTTAAAAATCAAAGTAAGGAGATTTTACCATGGGGCAAAAAATAAAAATATGGGGAATTGGATTCCTTTTTTTTATTGGATTTTGGGCACAGATGATTTGTGGATGCAGTCATCAAAATAAAAGCCAATCCGTTATATTAGATGACAACTCTTTTGAAAATAGTTCTACCTCATCTGGGTATTATGATTTTCCGGATATATTAATTCCATCTGAATTAAAAGTAGTTAAAAAATCAACGATGATGGTTTTAACACCGGGTAAGGTGAGCGGAATACTTACATTAAAAGGCGGAGTTGAAGGGGATTCTCTAATGCAGTTTTTTAATATTCAAATGGTTAAAGACAACTGGCGAATAGTGAGTATCTTTAAATCTCCTGAAGCAACCAAAATGTTGTTTCAAAAAGAAAATCGCTGGGGTATTATTTCGATTTTTGAGACGAGATGGAATACATATGTAGAAATAGTAGTGGCACCCTCAATCAGCGATACAAAAACATCCTCATTAGCTGACTAAGTAAGTAATCAAAACGTATAGGAATTATTATGAAATTCTGTCTTGAGGGGAAACGAATTATTGTTGGAGTTTGCGGGGGGATTGCTGCATATAAATCTTTGGAATTGATCCGATTATTAAGAAAAGAACAGGTTGAGGTAAACGTGATCATGACCAAGGCCGCATCCCAATTTGTAACTCCATTTTGTTTTGAAGTGATTTCTGGTCATCATGTCTATACTGATGTATTTTCAGAAGAAAAACCGGGAGAAATAACCCATATTGAATGGGCAAAACGAGCAGACGCGGCAATTATTGCACCAGCTACAGCCAACATCATTGCAAAACTGGCCTGCGGCATTGCAGATGATGCGCTGAGTACGTGTATGTTAGCAATGACGCGTAACATATTAGTATGTCCATCCATGAATTCAGATATGTATCAAAACCGAATTGTACAGAGAAATATGGATACATTAGAACAGTTCGGTTTTATGATCATCGATCCTCAAGTCGGCGAATTAGCATGCGGCGTAAGCGGCGTAGGTCGTCTTGCTGATCCAGAAACCATACTAGATCGCCTGTGTTATGCCTTATCGCCAAAAGACTTTGCAGGAAAACATATTCTTGTTACTGCCGGCCCAACTCAAGAAGCCATTGACCCCGTTCGATTTATAAGCAATCACTCCTCTGGAAAAATGGGATATGCTATAGCTAAAGCTGCTGAACACCGAGGCGCTTGTGTAACCCTTATCTCTGGGCCAACCCATCTCAGTTCTCCAATCAATGTAACAGTAGAGAAGATTGGTAATGCACAGCAGATGGCAGATGCGGTATTTCAGCATCAGGATCATATGGATATTATTATTAAAGTCGCTGCGGTTGCAGATTATCGTCCAGAACATCAGTCGCTTCAAAAAATAAAAAAATCTGCTGATGAGCATGTGTTACTGCTAAAAAAAAATGTAGATATATTATTGGAACTGGGAAAAAAGAAAAAGCAACATCAGATTTTAGTTGGTTTTGCTGCAGAAACCAATGATCTGCAGTTGTATGCAACAGAAAAACTTATAGCCAAAAATCTCGACATGATTGTTGCCAATCGAGTAGGTATTGCGAATTCAGGCTTTGGTGTAGATACCAATCAGGTCACTTTATATTATCAAAATGGAAAGCATGAAGAATTACCGTTACTTGAAAAAGATACACTAGCCCATGTGTTGTTAGACAGAATTGCTCGCATGAATAGAATTCATCGATAATCAATGAAACGCATGACCATGATCATTATCGACATCTGTACCAACTTGAATTTGGCCAATCTTTGATGAGGATTGAAAAATTTTGACCTTAAATAATGGCTTAACTGTTTTTATTCCAGTTTACAACGAAGCAGCGATTCTGAGAAAAAATATTCATGTTCTCCAGCAATATCTGGAAAGTATGAAAATTCCCTATGAGATTATTATAGGAAGTAACGGTTCCACTGACAAAACCCCAGAAATTGGAAAGACTGTTGCAATAACCTATGCTCATGTGAAATTTTTTCATCTGAAGTTACGTGGTCCAGGACTTGCCTTTAAAGAAGCTTTAAATAAAGCCAGCTATATGTTTTTTTTATGTATAGACGCTGATCTTTCTACTGATTTGGATTTTATTCTTCGTGCAATTTTTTATCTTCAAACGTATGATGCCGTTGTTGGATCAAAGCTTGTAGGCAAGCAGACTCGTCCACTTTTTCGAGTTTTAGTCAGCGAATTTTTTATCAAATGCACTAATCTGCTTCTAAATATGCCTTACCGAGATTATTCTATAGGCGCAAAAGCCTATCGGGCAGAATCTATTCGTCCGTTCATCTCTGATATTGACCGCCATACCTTTTATACACAGGCACTCCTTTGGCAGCTTCAAAAAAATGGTGGAAAAATTATCGAAATTCCAGTAAACTGCTGGGATTATCGTAAAAGTAAATTCAACTTGCTTCACGAAGGCATTTATCGCTATTACAAATTACTTCATCTATGGATAAAGAATATTCGGGATTGAAGACAGAAAATCAAGGCCGGTAATGCAATAAGAAAAAAAATGAAACATTTTTTTATAAAATATATATTATATTTGATTGTCCTGTTTTGCAGTAGTTTTAATTTTCAATTTTCAATTAATATTCTTCAATTTCAAACCGCTATAGCTGGAGAAATAACTCTAGTTGTTGAAACTACCACAAGTCTGACCGATTCTGTTTCAGAGATCAATATAGGCAATTCCTTACACCAGGTACGTTCTGAATTAAAAATCAGCAATAAAGGCACAGATATTGCCCAAAATGTTTTAATAGAAGCAAAATTGTTAGAAGAAAAAAAAAGTGTTCTGGTGGCTTCACAGATAAAACCATCAGAATCAAAAAGTGCTAGTGTTGAATTCAGCTTACCTGCAGACAAAAAAGGAACTTTCCCAATCTTAGTTACGGTACTATATGAGGATATGAATGGATATTCATATTCATGTACGGTTTTGACACTAGCTCATACAGCAACATCTCCTAAGTCATCTCTGTCTTTGCAGGCTCTAAAAGATAAGTATTCCGAGCGGATTTATTGCCAAATAGTAAACATCTCCGATCCTGATATTGATATCACGCTGACTTGCCATATTCCTAATGAGCTAACGACATCCCAGAAGATCAACTATTTGAAGCTTAAAAATGGAAAAGCGTTTGCCGAATTCGATATCAACCATCGTGAAGGATTGTTAGGCAGTAAATACACTATTTTCATCACTGCAGAATATGAACATGCGGGTATCCACTATCTCAACTATACAGAAATTCTGATTCCCATAGAAAAAAAGTTTCCCATTAGATTATCACTTTCACTTAGAAATAAAGTTCTCTTTATCATTGCTTTATTAATACTAAACTTACTTATCGTGTATATAACTATACAGATGACCCGCAAGATTCTATTAAAAGAAAAAAGCCAACAGCATTTTATATTAGATATGCTGACCATTTTAATTATTGAAGGCTTTATTTTTTCTCAAATGAGCCCCCAATATCTTTTTACCCAAACTACCACGACAGGTGGGGATACAGCATCTCATTATTACACGCTAGAATATCTTCGTCATACCTTGCTGCCCAAAGGTGAAATTGGTGGATGGACACATGGGAATTATGCAGGATTTCCCATTCTTCAATTTTATTTTCCACTGCCTTTTCTTCTGATGTGTGCGCTGAATATTTTTATTCCGCTTCAAATTGCATTTAAGTGGGTTACCTTATTGGGAACATTTCTTTTACCTCCAGCGATGTATATGATGTTGAAATATATACGCTGTCCATTTCCAGGACCGGCTATTGGCAGCGTATTCAGCTTACCCTTTCTTTTTAATTCAACAAATTCCATGTGGGGTGGAAATCTTCCAAGTACACTTGCGGGTGAATTCTCGTACAGCCTGAGTTTATCCATATCACTTATCTTTCTTGGAAGTCTCTATCATGGCTGCATGAAAAATCGATATTTAATTCGTAATGCCATTTTAGTCTTTCTCATAGGTTTTAGTCACGGCTACACTTTACTCTTTGTAGAAGCTGTATCTCTATTTTTTCTTATCACATCAGATGAATTTTTAAAAAGACTGACATATATGTTTAAAATGTATGCGTTAGGATTTTTTTTTCTGGCATTTTGGCTGATTCCGCTTATTGCCTTCATCAAAGACACGACTGCATATCATTTTGCGTGGAGCTTTAGTTCGTTAAATGAACTAATTCCAAATATTCTCCTGCCAGTTTTAATTATAGCTATGATTAGTACGATATTCATTCAAAGACGAATACGGACTGTACATATATCACTTCGCACCTCACTACGCTTCTTATGGTTCTGTATGTTTATTTCAATCATAATGTTTATATTTGCCACCAAATTAGGAGTTGTGGATATCCGTTTTGTTCCTTATGGGCAATTAATGATTTGCATTATTGCTGCATTAGGACTCGGATGGCTTGGAAACTGCTTGGATAAGCGACGAAACATATCGTGGATTGGGCTTATTTTAATCAGTGTTGGAACTATAATATGGACATCCAAATATGTCGAACCTGTTCCAAGTTGGAGCAAATGGAACTATGAAGGCTTTGAAGCCAAAAAAGACTGGCCGCTTTACTGCAAGATAAATGATTCAATTCGAGGTACTTTTCAAGACCCGCGTGTCATTTTTGAACATTCTCCTATTCATAACCGTTTTGGAACTTCGAGAGCCTTTGAATCTTTACCTTTATTTGCAGGTCGTTCAACTCTTGAAGGGCTATATATGCAAGCATCCTTGAGCGCCCCCTTTATCTTTTATATTCAGTCTGAAATCTCTAAAGAAAAATCCTGTCCTTTCAGACAATATACATGTACGGATATGGATTTCGGCAGAGCCAAACATCATCTTGAAATGTTCAATGTTCGAGAGCTCATTTTAATCAGCGAAGAAGCCAAAACAGCGATTCGTAACTATCCCGAATTTTATCGTCTGCAACAAAAAATTGAAAAATACGAAATATGGGAACTCATCAGCCATGAAGGGCATTATGTCGTTCCCCTTAAATACGAACCTATTCTTTATGTTACAAATGACTGGAAAACAGATGCATACAGATGGTTTACAACGGATGAGATTTCTGATGTTCATGTAGTTTTTGTTGAAAATTTAAAAACTGTCTCACCTTTCAAAATAAAAACCGAATCACTTGAAAATATTAAAAGAATTCCTATTGATACAAACGCCTGTTGGATTAAGGAGACTATTCAGGATGAAGAAATTCTGATTGAAACAAACTGGATCAACAAACCGCTACTAGTGAAAGTTTCTTATCACCAAAACTGGAAAATAGAAGGTGCAGACCAAATTTATAGCGTTTCCCCTGCATTTATGCTTATTTTTCCTAACCATAAAAAAGTACGACTTTATTATGCTCACGGAATGCCAAAGAAAATTGGGATGGCGTTGACAGGATTAGGCATCGTTATATTATTAATGAATGTACCTTTGCCGTGGAAACATAAATCAACAGCTTGGCAGCTTGTTGCAAGACATATACCTATGGTACTATAAATTATAAATTATTTCGTGCAGGAACAAAAAGATGAAATTTCACGATTTATCAGAAAAGCTTATCTGAAATATTACTTACGTCACAGCTATGCCATAGAATGGCATTTCACAGCGAAATCGGATGAATTATATTAAGGAATGGCAATTTTATAACTTACTTTTTTGTCTTGAACTGTGATTTATTTGATTCATGTGATCGCTATGATTATCATAGTTAATCACACAAATCAGACGAATCACAGTTCAAGACAATACGGAAATTTATTTAATGTCCATCCCTAAGCAATTCAAATTGTTTTTGAATTTTGCTTTTCGATAAGTTAAAGGCTGCTGCCATAAATCTAATCCAACTATTAATTAATTACAGGGAACAAATATCGTTACAACATTATAGATTAAAATATGTGCATACCATCCTGCCCATCTGGCTATACTTGTTGCACACAAAAAACCACTACAAGAGTACCAACTTGAATTAGGCCATGACCAACTTGTAGGCCAACAAGGAGGCTGACTATCTGATGGATCAGGCCAGTATGGCTGCCACCACCAAACATCTGGTGGGTCAGGATTGGGAGTAGTATCTATAGGGGCTAGGGTACTAGTAGTAGTTGTTGTCGTGGTGGTTGTAGTAGTGGTAGTGGTAGTTGTTGTTGTCGTGGTGGTTGTAGTAGTGGTAGTTGTTGTTGTCGTGGTGGTTGTAGTAGTGGTAGTTGTTGTTGTCGTTGTCGTTGTCGTTGTGGTAGTGGTAGTGGTAGTTGTTGTTGTTGTTGTCGTCGTTGTGGTAGTGGTAGTGGTAGTTGTAGTTGTTGTTGTTGTCGTTGTGGTTGTAGTTGTACTGGGTATAGTTGTCGTAGTTGTCGTTGTCGTTATATTACTAAACTCTCGAATTGCCTCAAACGTACCATCAGGATTAACAATGCCTTTGATTTCATAGTTAGTTCCAACTTTTTTAACTTTAAAAGAACCTTGAGATTCATTTAAAGTGTATGTATATTCAACTTCATCTTCATCTGGAACATTTAAAACTTCAGATTCAACCAACCGCCTCGCCGAATCAGCTAAATATTGAGCACGAACAATACTGATAGAATTAATCTGATTATATGAACTGGTTGTGATCAAAGAGAGTGTTACTGCACCTAATACAGATACAATAACAAAAGAGATGATCAAACCAATCAGGATTGCTCCAGAAGAATTGTGGATGTTTTGATATTGTATATGATGAGTTTTCATTATTTTCGTATCCATACACATTTTTCAAAAGATGGCTGTACAAATCCATCCGCTAATGTGAATTCGATATTAATGAGACTTGTTGATGCGCTAGGTTCATCTGAACCTGTATCTGTAAAACGGTTATAATACGTCAATGTAAATGCAGATACCCTATCCGCCAATGTATTACAATCAGCAGATGTAGCGGGATTTCCATCTGAATCAAGCATTAGTTTTTTTTGCCCGCTATCATAATAGACTCGATGGGCAGCGGCATGATCACGAAACGTATAAGTTATGTCATTAGATGTACCCATCGAAATATTAGTTATGCCAGAAAATTCTTTAGCAATCCTTGTCATCGCAAACTGACCTATTTGGGTTAATTCAGTCGCCGTGCGTGTTAAGACAAATCCCTGCACTAACTGAATGATCATTGTGCTGCCAACCATTCCAATTATTCCTACCAGCACTAATGAGCAGATCAGTTCAACGAGGGTAAAGCCTGATTTTTGGTAACCTTGATTTTCTGAAATGTTATTTAGCATCAATATATCAATATGTTATTTATATTTAATAACCATCTAAATTAATTTGAAGAACTGAAAAGCGCCGTCAAAGAACCGCAGTTTTCTGAGCGTATAGTAATTTTTAAAATCTCATTTCCACCACCTACCTGTTCATTTCCACCACCTTCCGGAAAATCAATAAAATCATTAAAAATAATTTGATAACTACCGTAGTAGTCTGGAGTCGCAACCTGTGATTTTAAGAATTCTAAAACATCAACTCCCGGCGTTGGGTTACTTACCATATATTCATAATCACTGGAAATATTCTCCATAGCGCTTTGCAGTTCAAAACATTCTTGCAGTCTTTGTATTGGCACACTGCTATCCATGAAAGAGTCAGATAAAAAAGTATATACCATAACAGTTAAAATGCTAGCAACCGTAATCGTTATAATTATTTCAAGCAGTGTAAAACCGTATGTTTTTATCCGTATCATTATAATTATAAATCCTCAATAAATCCTGTGTTACGAGTTATCTTAAACGATAAAGAATCTGTATTGTCTGAAAGCTGAATTCTGTACTCTGTTTCAGGACTTCCCCAACAATCATATTTAATAGGGTTGCTGCCGTTTAAGAGTGTAATTCTTATTGGATTTGCTAAAGTTCGTGTATTTGAATTTTCAAATGGTAGAAAAATTTCATCAGCAACCGGGGAATCATCTTCATCATATTTTAGTAGTTGATAGCTGGTCTCATAAAGAACCATACGATATCTGTATCTATCATTTGCAAGATTAAGAAATTGTACAAAACGCAGATGATTTTTTAAAGCTGCAACTTCACCGTAAACTATCATATTATTGCTCCTGTACACTGAATAGACACTGGCGCTTAAAATACCAATCAACAATAATACTGAAATCATTTCAATCAGGGTAAACCCTTTTCTAAAGTCATGTTGTTTTTGGTGAAGAAAAAAGTGCCTATACATAATAATCGTTTCCTGATTTGTTGTGGTTATATTCAGTTATTACGACCTTGATCTTCGTTTCGGCCATTTGTCCTGAACACGATTAAAGGATTAAAGGATAGACAGGATTTAAGAACTTGATTTTTTAGCTAATCATGGCAATCATATAATCCTTTAATCGTGTTCAGACAATTAACTGGCCGAAACGATGATCAACGCCAGTTATTACCTATCGTTTTGCATTTTTTGTCATTCCCACGAAAGTGGGAATCCAGAATGCTTGATTTTACTGGATTCCCGCTTTCGCGGAATGACGATCGCTATTTTTGTATAATAAGTCATTTCAATAGGTTATAAAAAAGTGCAAAAGTATAGTTATTATTATGTGTTACAAGTAAGATAGCGTTGAATCAAGATACCTGAAAAAGCTGCAAGGTGACTTCGCCGATTAGCATATCATCACTATAGCTTGTTCCGGCAACCTCACGAAATTTTTCATATTTAAAGTGCGTTTCAGTGCGTGTAATTATTGTCTGATGAAGCGAGATTTTATCTATAAAAAAACTAGCATTTTTTATACCTACAATCCATCCTTCTTTTTTGGAATCGAATCCAAACGTGCGGATTCGATCCAGACCATTACTTACTCCTGCAGTTTGTGCCACAAGTTCTATAACAATTAAGGAAAGAGTAGAATTAGAATCTGAATCAAAAAATGGCCAAGCCGTATTCACAACAGACTGGGTTATAGCCATTTCTTCAGTAACTGAAATAATTCGTTCGATGAGTTTCATACCATTTCGGTGAGGAATAAGGTCTTCAATGTTTAGGTCTTGAACGTTTATTTCATGATTCTGCATATTCAAACTCATTACATTTTTTTTAAACAGACTGATAGATTTGGATGCGTGTTCTTCGTTTTGGCCGCCTTTGTCTTGAACCATGATTTATAGATTATTTTGATTTTTCAGAAATATAATCATGAAATCCTATAATCAAGCGAATCAAGTTTCAAGACAATGGGCGAAACCATAATTTGGGTGTAGTTAAAAATCTACGGATTCAACGGTCTTTACTTCTGGAATAGATTCCCTGATAGTCCGTTCAATACCATTTTTTAGTGTCATCCGAGACATCGGGCAGCCAGAACATGCTCCTTTTAAACGCACTTTAAGCACACCAGCTTTATAATCCACATACTCTACATCGCCACCATCTGCCTGAAGATAGGGTCTGATTTTATTAAGCTCTGCTTGAATTTTTTGAATCATTTTATTCTCCTTATAAATATTCAACAGTGTTATTCACATTGACATAACATTTATATCTTATTATAGATTTTTGATCAAGCAGATATATATTTTTTTGATTACAAGAAAAAAACCATTGATACATAGGGATGGAAATTAAATAAATTTCCGTATTGTCTTGAACTGTGATTCGTCTGATTTGTGTGATTAACTATGATAATCATAGCGATCACATGAATCAAATAAATCAAAGTTCAAGACAAAAAAGTAAGTTATAAAATTGCCATTCCATAATTACTCAGCTTAACATCATCAAGTTAAAAGTGATAGAAAACATAAAAACAATATATAATAAGGCGGGAAAAATGAATTATCTGAATATTGGAGGTCATAAAATTGCATATATTCGAGAAGGTGTTCAACAAGGGAAATCTATAATTTTTCTCCATAATGGTGGTACTGATCATCGAATATGGGATCATCAATTCAATTATTTTAAGCAGACGCATGATGTCATTGCTATAGACCTTTTAGGTTATGGCTTATCCGATAAACCTCAAATTAATTATTCACTTTGGCTCTATTCATTTCTGGTTGGCGAAATTATCCGAAAGTTAGAACTGGATAATGTTATTCTTGTTGGACATTGTATTGGTTCAGCAATGGCTTTACATTATACATCCATTCATCCAGAAAAAATTCATCGTTTAATACTCTTTAATTTGGCATCGTTACATACGTTGCGTTATGGCGTGTATAATGATCTGTATAACCTTTCCAGAAACATGATTGTTCAAACGATGGTTAAGTTATTCGCAGAGCGGTTAGTTGTTCCAAAATGGTTAAGAACCATTGAATTTAAAAAACTGTATGGTAAAATCGGTGAGTCTAATGATGAGTTTTTAGAACATCTTCACTGGCTATTTGAACAACCAACACAAATGCGAGTCCTTTATAATTTATTAGTTAATTTTGATTCGTTTCAATCCATTGACCATATTACTGGGCCTGTAAATTGTACCTCGCTCTCAATGATTTGGGGAGAATTGAACCAAATATTACCCAAACAAGGTGGAATTGAAATTGCCAATAAACTTAATCCAGATCATTTTAAAATTGTTCAAGAGTGCGGTCATATGGTCATGAGGGAAAAACCTGACCTGATTAACGAAATGATGGACGAATGGATTAACGGATAGTATCTTCTCAATGGGGGGTGAATATTATGGCTGAACAAAATTCAGCACTCGGTTTTGATATGGACAATATACCTGAAGTTTTACCTGTGCTTCCACTGCATGAAATTGTATTGTTCCCAAAAATGGCTTTGCCATTAGTTGTAATGCACGCACAATCCATTCAATTAATTGATGATGTGATGTCAAAAGATCGAATGATCGGTTTTATATCTTCTAAACAGCCAACGAATGACAACTATTTTTCACCATCTGATTTGTATGAAATTGGTACGAGTGCGTTTATTGCAAAAATGGCAAAATCTTATGATGATAAAGTACAACTTTTAGTCCAAGGTTTAAAACGGTTTAAAGTTAAAGAGTTTGTAGAAACAAAACCATTTTTAAAAGCACATATGGTTCAATTGGAAGACCTTTTCACAAATAAAGAAGATAAACAAATTAGAGCTCTCGTTTCCAATCTGCTTGAACAATTTGACAAAATTATTAAGTTGTCTCCCATGTTGCCGCAGGAAATCAGTTCAATTTTGCGAACAATAACTGAACCCGGGACTTTGGCAGACATGGTCATTTCTATTGTCAATGTTTCTTTGGCAGAAAAACAAAAAGTTTTAGAAATACTCGATGTTAAAGACCGCTTGACGCTTGTAACACGTCTTATCAATGATCAATTGGAGATTCTTGAAATCGGAAGTAAAATTCAGACACAGGTCAAAGAAGATATGGACAATAAACAAAAAGAATTTTACTTGCGTCAACAATTACAGATCATTAAAAATGAACTTGGCGAAAAAGACGAGTCCAATGTAGAAATCGAAGAATACCGCGAAAAAATCAAAGCATTACAATTACCAGAGGAAGCTCAGAAAGAGGCAGACCGTGAATTAAAGCGATTTTCAAAAATGCACCCATCTTCCTCAGAATATACTGTATCCTCCACATATCTGGATTGGATAACGAGTATGCCTTGGAAAAAGTTCACTGAGGATATGCTTGATATCCATAAAGCACGAGAGATACTTGATGAAGATCACTATGGTTTAGCCAAGGCCAAAAAGCGTATTGTTGAATACCTTGCAGTTCGAAAATTAAATCCAGAATCCAAAGGAGTTATTCTCTGCTTTGTGGGGCCTCCCGGAACAGGGAAAACATCATTGGGTCGTTCAATTGCTCGCGCTATTCAACGGAAATTTGTGCGTATTTCTCTTGGAGGAATTCGAGATGAGGCTGAAATTCGTGGACATCGACGCACGTATGTAGGCGCTCTGCCCGGAAGAATTATTCAGGGAATCCGTCGAGCCGAATCAAACAACCCCGTCTTTGTATTAGATGAGATTGACAAAATCGGAACTGATTTTAGAGGTGATCCTTCTGCTGCATTACTTGAAGTGCTTGATCCTGAACAAAACAATACATTTGTAGATCATTATTTAGATGTACCTTATGATTTATCAAAGGTGATGTTTATTACGACAGCAAATGTACTTCATACTGTACCTCATGCCCTATTAGATCGAATGGAAATTATCGAATTATCAGGATATACATTAGAAGAAAAATTAATGATTTCCAAACGATATCTAATTAAAAGACAATTGAAAGAACATGGATTGAAGGCGAAGCAATTACAATTTTCAACCTCAACCATTAAGTATTTGATTGAATCCTATACTCGTGAAGCAGGGTTGCGTCAGTTGGACAGGGAAATTGCAAGCATATGCCGAGCCGCTGCATGTCAGATTGCTGAAAACAAAACCAATCGAATTGTTTTAAAACCAGCGTTGATTCACTCTTTCTTAGGTCCTTTCAAATATACAATTGAAGTGAGTTCAAGAATATCTACACCCGGAGTTGTTATGGGCCTTTCATGGACGCCATCTGGTGGTGATTTGTTGTTTATTGAAGCGACTGCAATGAAAGGTAAAAAAGGATTAACATTGACTGGGCAACTTGGTGATGTGATGAAAGAATCAGCGACAACTGCGCTTAGTTTTATTAGAACCAATGCAGCATCGTTAAAGATTAATGATAATTTTTTTGAAGAATTTGACATTCATATCCATGTTCCAGCAGGAGCGATTCCAAAGGATGGACCATCAGCAGGTGTAACCATGTTATGTGCACTGACATCTTTACTTACCGGCCGTTTAATTAAAAAAGATATTGCTATGACAGGCGAAATCACCTTAAGAGGCCAAGTCTTACCCGTTGGCGGAATAAAAGAAAAAATTTTAGCTGCGCATCGTGCAAAAATAAAAACGGTTATTCTACCCAAAGGAAATGAAAAAGATATGGAAGATATCCCGAAGCAGGTTAAAGATGAAATCAAATTTTGTTATGTTGAAAAAATGATGGAGCTGATTAAACATGCTTTGGAGAAAAAATCTACACAAGTATAGGTTTCAGTTTTTTGTAAGAAAATTATCAAAAATAAGTTAAATTAAATTGGGCTCAATCCGTTATATTATGGTTAGATTTTGGTTTTGTTTGAGTAACAACAATATGACCACCTCACGATAATTTAAAAAAGCAACCACTTCTTTTTCTAAAGAATCTGATAATTCTCTTTTAAATTCAATTCGATTTGACTCATGTGTGGTCATATTCATTCATATAATCCCATCTTCACGATCTTCTCCATCTCTTGCAGCTTGACCTTCCGAAATCTGAATGGCAATATCCGCAATTCTTGGCTTATCGAACAGCTCAGCTAATGCCAGCTCAAGTTTAAACGCTTTTCGGATCTGCATAACCAACTGAGTCAGCAGCAGCGAGTTGCCTCCAAGCTCAAAAAAGCTGTCATGTGCACCAATCCCGTTCATACCTAAAAGATTTTCCCATAACTGAGCAAGCTTGATCTGTATCTCACCGCTTGGAGCAACAAAATTGCCAAGCAACGCTGGGCGATTGTGTCTTTTTATCAGTACGGCGGGTTCATTTTTATCCATATTCACCCACTGCCGAATACGAAGATCAAGATGACCGCACGATATAACAATTCTAGGCAAAGTACCGCCATAAAAAGGCAGCATACGTTGGAAAGCCTCAACACCTTCATTTGCCGTAAGTCCAAGTTCGATTACAGAAGCTCCAAGCTGGGCAATTGGTGGTGTAGATTCATCAAAACGCCAGCCTTCCCAGTTGACACTTAACCAGTGAGTTGGATGGCGCTGATTATGAGCATATACAAAAGCATCAAGGCATGTATTGGCTGCAGCATATGCTGTAAAACCAACGCCACCTAAAATTGATGAAAGTGAAGAACAGAGCATACAAAAATCAAGCGGACGATCTCCTAGTACCTTTTCCAGAACCGATGCACCTATAAGTTTAGGTATGAATTGAGACATACAGAAGGCTTGAGTGGTTTCACTTACCGAGGAAAAAGACTGTTCCCCAACCAAGCCAGCAGCATGGATAACCCCTTTTAACAAGCCGGAAAATAAATCTATATCTTTTATCAACGCTGTCATCTGCTGAATATCCGCCACATCTGCACAGGCATATTTCAGATTTACCCCTTTAGATTTAAGCTGATTGAACCGGTCAATCCGTTCCTGACCTGATTCTTCAAACGGACGGCGTCCAGTAAGAATAATAGTCGCATCTGGCGACATCTCAGATAGTGTTTTGGCGAAAGTCATGCCAATATTTCCAAGACCTCCGGTAATCAGATAGGCTCCTGAGCGCGAAAACTTGACAGCGTTTTCCTTGGGTTTTTCTAAATTATACGGCTCAAAATGTTCGATTAATCGGCGTCTGCCACGCAAAGCAACAAGTTTTGAGGCGTCTTTAAAAAGAGCGAGTTCTTTGAGTATGCTTTCAATCCATTGATGATATTTCCAGTGAACACTTTTTTCCTGCCAAGCTAATTCAGGCACATCAACATCTATAATCCGACAAGTTATATTAGAATATTCCTGAGGTATAACTTTCATCGCTCCAATGACTGCCGCCTTAGCTGGCTGCAATACCTCATTGCCAAGCACGCTCAATACTCCGCTGGCAACAACTGTTAATGTCAAGTTATCTGTGAATGCTCTTTTGCTCAAGGCTTGGGCCAGTTCTACTATTGAGAAAAATCCTGCGTTCAGCCAGTTTTCAATTTCATCATTTTCTATCGTTTTGTTACCTTGATTATTTCCGAGCAGTCCAAGATAGACGATGTGGTTCGGAAATGTGTTCTTTGAGGCAAGCTCATCAAACAGCTTAGGCCAGTCAGTATGAGTTGGGCTGACTATTTCAGCACCAGCTTTCACTAGGGCATCAGCAATTCCAACGTTATCACCAATCACAAGCCAGCGTCCTGTAACTTGCATTGATGTTCCAATTAAAGGCTGATCACGCCATACAGGCAGATAGAACCAGTCCGCTGGGTCGGAAAGTTTAGTTGCAGCCTGTAAATCGCTATCCTGCTTTTCATCCTTTTTTACATCCATAACAGCCTGATTTCCCACCGGATCAATCCAGTATCGCTGATGTTCAAAAGGATACGTTGGCAGAGGAATTCTTTGCCTTTTTGGAATTTGGACATCGTTAAGTGTTGAGTAACGCGCTGACCAATTAATATCAATTCCTGAAACCCACAAACGAGCAATCGCAGTTAGCATCGCTGCACAATCTGATTTCGGAACATAACGAGGATCAGACAAAGTTGACAGAACCATGTGACCTGAAGGTCTGCCCGGTTGCTGCATCGCAAGACTGGTAAGCGTCTGGCCAGCTCCAGCCTCAAGCCAAATCGCCTGACTATGCGTTTTGAGCAGTTGACTAAATCCTTCTGCAAGTCGTACAGTTTGACGTGAGAGCTTGACATAATGTTCCGGGTCCATTGCCTCTTCAGCCTGAATCCATTGACCTGTTACGCATGAAACATACGGAATTGTTGGCGGGTTAAACCTCACTTTTTTGAGTTCAGCTCGGAATGGTTCCAGAAAAGGTTCCATCAAGCGCGTATGAAACGCATAAGAAAGCGGCAAACGAGTATAACCAATTTCTTTTTGGCTAAGTAAACGCTCTAATTCAGTTACAGCCGCATCTGTACCGCCTACAACACATTGATTTGGCGTACTTGTCATGGCAATATCGAGCTGTGAAATTAAGGTTGATGTTAAGCCCAGCATTGAAAAAATATCATTTGAACTCATGGGCACAGCCAGCATCAGACCCGGTTTCAAAACAGGAAGCAGTTTAGCGCCTGATACGGCAACATGAAGGGCATCTTCTAAACTTAACACGCCTGAAATACACGCAGCCGTATATTCTCCCAAACTGTAACCCAGCATCGCCTGAGGTCGAACACCTAAACTTTGCCACATCCTCGCCAGTGCATATTCTACAATAAACAGAGGCACAGGATCAGCAGTTCTATCAGGAATTAGACTTTGTTTATCCAAAGCCGATGGATACCAGTCTGAAGGCAAATCAGGAAAATGATTACGCCTTAAAATGTCGATACAACGATCAACTTCGCTTCGAAATACAAGTTCAGTATCATACAGACTTCGAGCCATATCTGAATGGGCACTGTCTTGACCTGCAAACAGAAATATGACTTCTGGCGGACGTAATGGAACTGTACCTGTGATAATCTGTTTATGATATTTACCTGAAATCTGAGTAACATCTTTACTCAAAAAGCGAATGGCTTCTTCATTATTCTGGACAAGTACCGCACAGCGTTCATTAAATTGGCGGCGTCCTGTCTGGAGCGTAAAGGCAACATTAGCCAACTCGGGTAATTGGTTTTGCATAAATTCAGATAGACGTTGAGTCATACTGTTCAACGCTTTTCTGGTACGTGCTGAAACGGTTAGTAACTCGAATTGAGACGCTTTTAATGTGTTATTACGCTCCCGGTGATCGTTATACTGGCGAAAACCGGTATCCAGAAAATCGGATGGGGCTTGTGTACTCTGAATATCTGGTGTTTTAAATTCTTCTACAATAACATGCACATTCGTGCCGCCCTGACCAAATGAACTAATACCAGCCCTGCGTGTTTTGTCGTTCAGTTTAGGCCATGGCTGTAAACAAGTATTAATCGAGAATGGGCTTTTTTCTAATTCTAATTTGGGGTTAGGTTGACTAAATGTCGGCATCATGGGAATCATTTCATGATTAAGACTTAACACCGTTTTAATCAAACTCGCAACACCAGCAGCAGTATCCAGATGACCAACGTTCGCTTTAACCGATCCAATAGTACAATAGCCATGTTTTTCTGCTTTACTGTTTTGCTTAAAGGCTTGGGTAAGCGCAGCAACTTCTACAGCATCCCCCAAATCTGTACCTGTGCCGTGCGTTTCAATAAAACTGATATCGTCTGCTGAAATTTTTGCCATAGTTTGTGCGTCTAAAATGACATTCGCCTGACCCTCAATACTTGGAGCCGTAAACCCAACCTTTAACGATCCATCATTATTTACAGCATAACCGCTAATAACTGCATGAACCGTATCACCATCCTGAATTGCATCGCTCAGACGTTTTAATACCACAACAGCCACACCGCTGCCATCAACTGTGCCATTTGCTTTGATATCAAATGGCCGGCAGCGTCCATCTTTGGAAAGTATTCCCCCTTTATGATACAAATAACCTGTATCTTGCGGCAAATTAATCGTACAGCCACCTGCTAGAATTATATCCGTCTGACGGTTAAGCAAACTTTGACATCCCAACGCCACTGCTACAAGCGATGATGAACACGCTGTATTGATACTAATGGCAGGGCCGCGCAAGTCAAGTTTATAGGCAACTCGGGTTGGGGCAAAATCTTTATCATTATGAAGCGTTACATAAAAACCACCCATCGTTTCAATCAGTTCAGGATGCCCAAGAATATTATGAATCAGGTAAGTATTCAATCCTACCCCTCCGAACATTCCAATCCGGCCATGATATCGTTTGGGATCGTAACCAGCATGTTCTAACGCTTCAACACTGCATTCCATAAGCATTCGATGTTGCGGGTCAAGAATCTGGGCTTCACGCGGCGTCATTTCAAAGAAATCAGCATCAAATTGGTCAGCATCTGCTAGGATAAAACCCGATTTAATATACTCAGGATTATCAATCAGTTCCTGAGATACACCAACCGACCGTAACTGTTCCGTGCTCCAAAATGTGATGGATTCAACACCATTACGCAAATTTTGCCAGAATTGATCTAAGTTCGCAGCATTTGGAACCCGTAAAGCCATCCCAACAATAGCGATGGGTTCATGATTTAGGCTATCCTGAGTTGTTCTAAGTTTTTGTAAAGGAGTTTTAGAAAGCGTATCTTGAGAGTCAGATAATTGTGCGGCCTGAGTTGCAACGGTATGATAACGGAAAATATCAACCGGAGAAAGTGAACGGCCAAAAGCGGATTTAAGACGCTCAATCAAAGGCAAAATCAACAGCGAATGTCCGCCAATTTCGAAAAAATTGTCATTCATGCCAACCTGTTTAATTCCAAGCAGATCACGCCATATAGCTGCGATACGCTCTTCTGCTTCTGTACGGGGATTTACAATCGCTGTTCGGCTAATTTCAGAACGTAAATACTCAGGCATTGGCAGTGCAGCGCGATCCACTTTACCATTTACGGTAAGCGGCAGAGAATCTACAATGATGATGTTACTTGGCACCATGTGGGCTGGAAGCTGTAAACTCAACGCCTGTCTTAACTTCAATTCTTCCAGCTTTTCCAGCTTATCACTCACAACCCATGCGATTAAACGAATATCCTGATCGGAACGGCGGTGAGCAATAACCACAGCCTCACGTACACCCGATTGACGAATCAGCGCATTTTCAACTTCACCAAGTTCAACCCGATAACCCCGTATTTTTACTTGATTATCAATTCGGCCAAGATAAAGAATAATACCATCAGGTCGATACTTGACTACATCGCCAGTACGATATAGCCGTTCACCGGGTAATGCGTTGACTGAAATAAACCGCTCGGCTGTCAACTGTTCCCGTCCAAGATAACCACGAGCTACACCATCACCGCCAATATACAGTTCGCCTGTAACGCCTACTGGAACAGGTTCATAATTAGTGTCCAAAATATAAAGACGTGTATTATCAATAGGTTTTCCTATGGGCAGCGAACCCGGATTGGGATCACGTTCTTCAACCTCGTAAATACAACAGCCAACCACAGTTTCAGTTGGGCCGTATTCATTTATTAATCGCGTTTCTGGAGCATGTTTACGCCACGGCGCAACCTGACGGCCTAAAAGCGCTTCACCGCCAAACACCAAGCAGCGCGTTGATCCAGCGAGTTTTTGCTCTGGGATCATGGCGTTGATCAATTCAAGATGCGCTGGCGTGAATTTCAGTAAGCTCCAGTTTTGTCCTGACATTAGGGCAGCATGAATATTTTCAAGTTCCTGTCCATGTCCTAAATTCTGATTATCAGATGCAAACAACCAAAGACAACGACCTGCTATTAAAGGTGTAAAAAGGCTTGTAATTGTGGCATCAAAACCAATGGATGAGTGCAGTACTGACCCATCACCTTCAGCAACCCGATAATATTTCACAGCCCATACTAAATAGTTTACCAGACCTTGATGAACAATCATTGTGCCTTTTGGCAGACCAGTTGAACCCGATGTATATATGACATACGCTAAATGTTGAGGAGTTACAGGTACAACAGGATTATCTTCAGGGTGTTCGGCAAAAATGTGTTGAACATAATTATCACTGCTGCAATCTATACTGATCACTTTTATTCCGTCTATTTCAGGGAGAGATGTTTGCAGTGGCGTATGCGTCAACAGAATTTTTACATGAGCATCTGATAGCATAAACGCTAAACGTTTAGGGGGATACGTAGGATCGAGCGGAAGATAAGCGGCACCGGCTTTAAGTATTCCTAAAAGGCTGGCTACAAGTTCGATAGAATGGTGCATATATATGCCAATAACATCTTCTGGACGCGTACCATGTGCAAGCAGTCCATGAGCAATACGATTGGCAATATGATTTAATTCTCGATAGCTAATCTGTCTTGAACCTGAACGCAGGGCTATGGCTTCGGGATACTTCGCAGCCTGCTCTTCAAACAAATGGTGCATACATTTATCTTTGGGATAGTCAACTGTCGTGGCATTCCAGTCAAACAGTATCTGCTGTTTTTCTTTTTCTGTGAGCAGCGGCAACCTCGCTACTGTTGATTTTGGATCTTTTACGATTCCTTGCAATAAGGTTATGTAATTGTTCACATAACGCTCAATTGTGCTTGCTTCAAACAAATCAAGATTAAAATCACATTCTAAAATCAGTTTTGTTTCAACTTGTGTTAAGTTCACGGTCAGATCAAATGCAGTGAAATATATGGGCTGTGAAAGCCAGTCAATTGTCAGGTTATTCATCGCTGGCGCCGAACCCGGCCGATCAAGATTAAACAAAACAGATACGATTGGTGAACGCTGGCCATCTCGGCGAAGATTGAGTTTTTCAATTAATTCAGCAAATGGATAATCCTGATGTTGATAGCCATAAAGTAAAACGCTGCGCATGGATTTGATATATTCAGTAAATGGCTGGTCCCAGTTTATTTTACTTCGGATAGGAATCAGATGCGTGCAATAGCCCACAAGACTATCATTGTTAGCACTAGAAGCAGCCGTGCTACGACCAGCGACAGGCATTCCAATAATAAGGTCTGTCTGACCTGTAAGTCGATGCAGCCATAGGGCATATGATGCAAAAAGAACCATGAAATCAGTACATCCCTGTGTACGACCTATAGCCGCTAGCGCATCAGAAATCTGAGAATCAATTTTAATAGCGTAACGTCCGCCCCGATAAGTTTTAATTGCAGGTTCAATATAGTCTGTTGGCAGCATCGTAACAGGTAATTCACCTTGTAATTGATTCAGCCAATACTCTTCTTGTTTTGGAAAAGTAGTGTGATTGCGCCATTCCACATATTCTTGCCATGACTGGGGAGTATTTACATTTTGGCCATTATAAAAAGCTGCCAGTTCACGCATAATAATATTCATGGAAAGTCCATCGATTACAATATGGTGCCCTTTAAAGACTAAGCACCAGTCCTCCTCTGCTATTTTTAACAGATTGACTTCAAATAATGGGCCGCGTTTCAGATCAAATCGCTGACGTGCATAGTCTGCAAGCCATTCACTTATGTTCGACTTGCTGTCTGCTTGTAATTGGGTCAAATCAACACTATTCAGTTTCCCGTTACCGGGCAGGTCATTAAGGGAGAGCACCTTTTGATAATCGCCATCAATCACTGAACGCAAAGACGCATGGCGTTCGATTACTTTTAGCAGGGCTGCTTCAAGCGCGGATATGTCAACCTTTCCTTTAAGTGAGAGCAAAGGGCTTACATGATAGGCTTTTGAGCCTTCAGGTGCGATCTGATCCAGAACCGCAAGTTGACGTTGAGCTTTAGTTAATGGAATGAAGTGTGTGAAAGATGAACAAGAACTCGCTGAAGCCGCTGAAACGGATTTGGTTTTGCTTGATTCAGGTAAAAAACCGCCTTGACGCATCTCAATGACACTTTCTTTGACGGCTTTAATTATATGAGCAATATCTGCGTCTGTATGCGCTGAGCAGAGAAAATAATTGCGCCATTCCCATATAAATACGCCCTTTTCCATCATATGATAGAAAAGCAGTTCAAAGTTTGCAGAAAAGGCGAATCGGAAGAGCGAACCGAAATAGACAACTTTGATGGGTATTTCTTCAGCTTCAAAAAATCGGTTGAGATTTTCTGCCATCTCCTTGGTTTTACGGTTCAATTCCAGTTGCAACGCTGGCCCTTGTGCTTTTAAGTAACGTAAACTGGCTAAGGTGGCAACCATAGCCGTTGGATGCTGACAGAAAGTTCCGCCAAATATGGTTCGGTTGACTTTCGGATAGGAAGCATCATTGTATTGCCATGCGCCGCCATCAATGGCATCCATATATTTGGCCATGCCTGCAACAACGCCTATTGGCATACCTCCGCCGAGAACTTTTCCATACGTGGCAATATCGGCTTTAATTCCAAATATGGCTTGAGCACCGCCCGGATGCACTCTAAATCCAGTGATCATTTCATCAACAATAAAGACGATGCCGTTATCACTAGTAATTTTTCGTAATTCATGTAAAAATTCACGGGGCTGCAAATCAGGACGACGGCTTTGAACCGATTCGACAATAACCGCGGCAATTTCTTTAGCATGGTTGCGGATATAGTCCAAAGCTGAGGGAGTATCATATTCGAGTATCCATAGGTCATCAACTGCATGTTGATTGATTCCGGGTGCAACAGGAACTGTATTAAGGATATTGTCCTGCCATACGGCACGTCCCATCACATTATCCGCATGTCCGTGATAGGCATTTTCAAACATAACGATTTTATTACGCAGTGTTACCGCCCGAGCTATACGCAACGCAGCCATTACGGCTTCAGTACCACTATTGGTATATGTAACCCGCTCCATGCCAGTAAATTCGCATATCAACTCAGAGGCTTCTAAAACTTCAAACGGTCTAGGCCCAAGTATTCGACAGGCTTTAGAATTGTTTAGGGCTTCAAGGATAAAATCTGGTTCATGACCAAATAGAATAACGCCCTGACCCATGGTAATATCAACATACTCATTATCGTCGATATCCCAGACTCTAGCCCCTTTTCCATATTTTCCAACAATGGGGTACAACATTTCTTTGGTTGTAAATCTAAATCCTACGGCGGCTCGACTGTCAGCAAGTACACCGCGATATTTTGCTGTAAGCTCTTTTGATTTACGGGTTCGTTTTGTGTAGCGGCTTATCAGTGCCTCAAGATGCGCTCGCTGTCGTTCAGTTAAACCTCGTGCTCTAATTTCAAGCGGAGATAACAGCTTGTGCATCACAGCAGAAGACGTCGCTTTTTCTGGTGGCTTTTCTATTGGTTTTTGCGGAGATTTTTCTGCACTTTTTTCTATAATTTTTTCTGGAACTTTTGCTGATACTTTCTCCAAGTCCGTAGATTTAAGATCAGAAAGATTTAACTCACCTAAAAATTGGAGCTGCCGTGCAACTAAATTAGAAATGGTCTGAGAAGCTGCCTGCATCTGCTGATTAAAAATGACATTGAGCATACTGGAATCAAACGTGCCAGTAGGTATAGAGACAGGTGCGGTTATAGGTGTAGATGCAGATATAGGCGCAGGTGTAACTGTAGGTATAGGTGTAGATATTGGCATTGAAGGTTTGGCTGCAACATTATCAGGTAGTGCAGGCGATGCAGAATCTGCACTGTTATCTGCAATATAATCCACCAATGCTCGCATATTCGTAAGCTGCTCAAAAAACATGGGAATTTCTATCTTTAGTTTATATTTGTTTTCAATGGCCTGCTGTACTTGCATTAACACCAATGAATTTGCGCCCATTTCTAAAAATGGTATTTCAAGATAGTCGTCCCCCGGCAATTCGGGTAATGCTTTTTCCAAAAAAACTTTAAGAAACTTGATAATCTCTTGCTTTTTTCCCATTAGAATACCTGTAAATAGGTTAATTTTTTATTAAAAATAGTACTATAATTGAACTGTATTACTTCAACAAAATTATGTGAAGTTCATTAATAACTTCTTTCATTTCACGAGAACTTCTGAGTCTCTTTTTTTACTGTTCTTCAATAATATACTCTACTAGTCTCTGATTTTCTTTTGTGTGTTCCAAATAATCAAATAGTGTATTTTCAATTGCTGATTCAAGCATTGATGTTATTTTTTTATCTGAGTTGAAACTCATATTTTTTCCATAATGCCCTGTTTTTAAGTCTATGAATATAGGCAAATATTCACTTTTATCAATAATCCCAATCAAGTAACGCCCTACCGAATTATGTACATGAATACGAAGTTTTACTATTTCTACTGTAATATTATCGAATAGTTCTGTCGTTAATTTGGCTTCACCTTTTCTAAAACCAATACGCATAAACTCTTTAATATTAGAAACAATATCTTGCTCATTAAAATGGTTTTTAAATTTTTTTAGCACCTTACGAAAATATTGAGTAATTAAAATTTTTTTCATTGTGCAGTGGCATTAATAATTTTTCGATTTTTATATTTTTCAGCTACACTTCCAAGAATATTTTGTATGTTTGGTGATTTTATAGTATTAACCACAATATTTTCAAAATGTCGTTCTTCAGATTCATCTTCTAAAAAATCACGAAGTTTACTAATGTTCTCAATTATAAGATGTGCCAATCTGTCTTGCTCTTGTTGGCTAAATTTATATGAAACCATATTAAAGGCTTCTTGAAGTAATTTTGTCATAATTCTCCTTTTTCATTCGCTTTTCCTCACTTTTGCGAAGAAACTCTAATTTAACACGTATCATCAACCCACTATGCTGCCCAGCATCTATTTCAAAGGGTGCCATATACAGATAACCGTTATGAAGAACTCCGCCAATAAATCCTCGGCAAGCCGGATTCACTATGGCTGTATCAAGAATTGTCCAGCTATTCGGATCAGTAAATGCAAAGTTTGAGTCATAGATTGTCATTTGTCCATGATATTTTTCAATTCCTCTGCAATGAGGCATAAAATAGACATAACGGCCGTCATTTAACGCACCAAAAAAACCTCGACTGCCCGGGTCAATTATCGCACTGTCAAAAAATTCCCATGAAGCAGAATCAGCTATATCCAATTCAGTATTATATCGCGCAACCTGACCATATCGGTCATTACCATCAAAATACGGTGCAAGGTAGATATATTTTCCAAGACTGGTTCCACTGATAAATCCGCGTGCACGGCTATTGAAGTTCGTCAGATCAATGCTTTGCCATGCTTGATGGTCGTGAAATTCTTTTTCTCTATTGTAAAGCGTCAGCCTTCCATTATATTCTTTGCCTAAACGCAGGTAAGGAACAAAATAGACATAGTTACCGTGAACTATTGCACCATGAAAACCACGGCAGTCAGAATACAGTTGTTGGGTATCAAAAACCTGCCAAGCAGTCTTATCAGAAAAAGACAAGCCAGTATTATAGCGTGTCACCTGACTATTCGTCGTATTCCAATCTACCTGATAGGGCGATAGGTAAATATAAGAACCATCAAAACACCCGCTCACAAAACCACGACAGTTGGGATGAAGCGTAGTGGTATCAAAAAAACTCCAGCTTTTGGAATCATCAAACGTTAACCTTGTATCATATCTGGTCACTGTACCATGATGCTTACCCAGTTGTTGATAAAACGGAATAAAATAAATATATTGCCCATCAAATAGCAGATCAACAAATCCACGGCTATCAGGATTAATTTTGGTAATTTCGAATATATTCCAGCTATCTGGTTGATCAAAAGGTAGAGTTGGATCAAATCGCAGAACCTGAGCCACAGTAGTACCGTTATTACAGGGTGACAAATATATATAACGGCCATCAAACACTACGCCTGAAAATCCTTTACACAAAGGATGCAAGCTCGTTAAGTCGAATAATTCTATGGCTAATTCATGTTGATTAAAATTTTTTTGCCATGCATTCATAGTTTTTCAACATCTTTCTTAAGTAATTTTCACCGTCAAGTAATTTGGAAACGGCAATACCTTGCTTAAATCGTTTTCAAAAATCATCAGTCCGTCAGCTCGCGTTTCTAATTCTTGAAAGTGATTAAATTTATACGTCATATACATCATTCTGTTACGGTCATTGGAAATCATTTCTGCCAGCAAACGCACGCCATTATTCCGAGCTTCATTACGAATATGGTTGATCAGTACCGTACCTACGCCTCTCGTCATGACACGGCATGACATGAGCAGCAATTTGATCATCCATGCTTTAGGATCACACTCAATCAGCACAAGACCTATTTTACCATAAGTTCCATATTTGTCTTCCAAACCTGCTATTAAAAGACGGTGGCGGTCAGAATGCCTAAAAAAGTCAAGCTCGTCATGAGAATAGGTATAGCCGGTTGTATTGAGTTGATTTGTTCTGACCGTCAGCTCTTCAGCCCGCTTTAAATCTTCGGAACGCGGCGTGCCTATTGTCAGCACCATCTCAAGCGTAGCTAGAAAATCCTCTTTGGGGCCTTCAAAATTATCTTCAATTTTTTTCCGGTTAATATCAGCTAAATACATCTGACGACGTTTAGCTGAATCTTCGGTAATAAATCTTGGATTCAATTCAGGAAGAGTTATCATTTGATCAATTTGCGTTTCATCAAGACACAATACCGAAGGATGAGCAAAAGCGACCTCTTCACGTTCAAAACTTTGGTCATCAATAAATGCCAGTGCATTAATTCCGATATTGATATCTTGGGCAATACGTGCGATGGAATCGGATTTAGGCCCCCAGTGAATCTGGGGATATAGAAAATAGTCGGCTATGCCAAGTTCTTCAAGTCGTTTCATCACCAAAGTATGTTCATTTTTTGATGCAATCGATTGCAATATACCGCGTTTATCAAGCGTCTGCATAATCTCAAGCACACCTTCCCTTAGTTCAACCTGCGGGTCTTCTAACAGAGTACCGTTCCAAAGCGTATTATCCAAGTCCCACACTACGCACTTTACATTTCGTTTAGAACGCTCTTTAGTAATCTCTTGTTCTTGTTGTTCTTTTGTTGTTGCAGTCATTTTGTATTACATCCTCATCTTTAATCTGTATAATCTGTGTAATCTGCGGATACTAAGATACTAAGTTGATAGAGCTGTTTTAATTGCCTGATAGTTTTGAAACGCATATCTTGAGATGATAATCTGCTGCATCTGGTTACTACCTTCAATAATCTCCATAATCTTTGCATCTCTAAAATGCCGTTCAACTGCATAACGGTTAGAACAGCCATTGGCGCCGTGTATCTGAACAGCATCGCTGGCCACTTTTAAAGCCGTTCGTGATGCAAAATATTTTGCCATAGAAGTCTCCATGATCACGGATGGGTCTTTGTTTTCTCTTAAAAATGCAGCTTTGTAACAGAGCATTCGTGAAGCCTGAGTCTGGGTAACCATATCTGCGACCATTTCCTGAATCAGTTGATGTTCTTTAAGACTCACGCCAAATTGTTTTCTTTCGTTACTGTATGCGAGCGATGAATCAACACAGCCCATTGCCATTCCAAGACTTCCCCATGCTATGCAATACCGCCCCTGATCCAAAGCTGTTCCAGCAACATGCGAAAAACCAAAACCAACTCGGCCAACTAAATTTTCAGCAGGCACGCGACAGTTGTTCAGGTTAAGACCTGCCAGCATTGCCGAACGAAATCCAAGCAGACCTTTGATGGGTTCGGTTGCAAAGCCTTCCCGTTCCCGCTCGACAATAAATGCGGCTGCCTTGCCATCTACCTGAGCAATAACCAAAAAAAATTGAGCGAGTTGTCCAAATGATAACCACCGTTTCTTACCATTCAGGATATAAGAATCACCATCAATAACAGCCGTTGTCTGAACATTTTTGGCATCACTGCCGATTTTTTCTTCAGTAAGAGCAAAACCGCCAATTAATTCACCGCTTGCTAAACCGGGTAAAAAACGCTGACGCTGCTCTTCTGTTCCCCACTTAGTCATGGTCTGAATTACCATACTCTGAACAGTCAACAGAGAGACTAAAGCGGCGCTGACATGGCCGACTTCTGCACATAAAAGTCCCCACGTAAGAGCATCCATCTGGGCTCGCTCTTTTCCAGAATATTGGACAGGCACAAGACCGCCAAGATATCCCGCATCCGCCATAGCCTTGATAAGTTCTAAAGGCGTCTCTTCTCGGCTGTCATATTCGGCCGCATAGGGAGCGATATACTTTTCTACAAACTCACGAAACCCGGTGCGGGCTTTACTCTGTTCCGTGCTTAATTCAAAATTCATTGTATCTCCTCAATATCTTTAAAAAATGTTTAGGCTATGTTCAGCTTACGCTGAATAAAAGCAAATAACGCATCGAGCGATTTGAAATTTTCAATATCAAGATCCGTATTTTCAACTTTAAACCCAAAGTCTTTTTCTATAAACAAGACCAGTTGCATGGCAAACAAAGAATTTACCCGTCCCGAAGCAAACAAATCAAGATCAGGGGTAATTTCATTAATATTGACATATTTTCCGACAAACTGGGTTAATTTAGACATAATTTCTTCAGTATTCATTGTATTCACCATAGAGTCTTTTTATTTTAAAAAGTTTAAAAAATAATTTTATCAATAAGAATAAAAACCCTTACCGCTTTTACGTCCATGTAATCCAGCGTCAACCATTTTCTTGAGCAGCGTACATGGGCGGTATTTACTGTCATTAAAGCTTTCATACAAAACTTCAATTGAATAGAGGATGGTATCAAGTCCGATCAGGTCAGCAGTTTCAAGCGGTCCCATTTTATGACCAAAGCATTTTTTAAATATGTCATCAACCTGTTTGGCTGTAGCAACCTGTTCTTGAAGTAAAAATACGGCTTCATTAATGGTAAGCATCAATACACGGTTAGAGACAAACCCCGGAGAATCATTTACAATCACCCAATCTTTGCCCATCGCTGTCAGCAATTCACTCGTAATTGAAATTGTTTCTTCAGAAGTATGCCAGCCTTTGATCACCTCAACAGTCGGTTTCATAGGAACAGGATTCATAAAATGAATTCCAATGATCTTATCTGGACGCTTGGTTAACGCAGCTACACGCGTAATCGAATAACACGATGTATCCACAGCAAATACAGCATTTTCAGGGCAAATTTTATCAATTAAAGGATAAACAGACTCTTTAACTGCCCATTTTTCAACTACATTTTCAACGACGTAATAGGCATCTTTGAGTTGTTCATAGTCTGTTGTGAATAAAACCCGGCCTACAATCGTATCTGGATTATCAAGTTGGCTCTTATCTCTCTTCATAAAACCTTGGAAACGGACATTGTTGTAAATTTCTTGACGTGCTCTTTCAAGAACTTTCTCAGCAATATCAACCAGCACAACCTTAAACCCACGCTGTGCCAGATTCTGTGCTACACCACTTCCCATTACGCCGGCTCCAACTACGCCTACTGTCTTTTCACTCATACTTTACTCCTGTTTTTTTATTTTTTTATTCAATAAATAAATATAATCAATTAATTCAATTCAAGACCTGCAAGTTTCAGTTTTTCAACTGTGTTTTTTAAAAACTGCCCATCATCTAAGCGTTCGTACCTATTACGCAACGATGGCAAAACAATCTTATCTTGCAGCTTAAACGCTCGAGGATGCTGTAAAACAAAACTGCCTAAACTTTGTCCCGGGCCTGTTTCAAGAAAAATTCTACCTTCCTGATCAAGTAATTTTTCAAGACAATCGGCAAACCTAACTGTCTGATACGTATGTTTAGCCCAACATACAGGGTCAGTTGCCTCTTTTTCACTTATCCAGTTGCCAGTTACATTGGACAAATATGGAATTTGAGGTGCATTGAGTTTGAAGCTTTTCACAAGTTCAATGATTGATTCCTGTAATGGAGTCATCATTTTCGAATGAAACGCATGTGTTCCGGGCAATCTTCTTGATACAATTTCCTGCGCAAGCAGATTTTTTTCAAGTTCAGCAATCGCCTCTGCAGGCCCTCCTACAATACACTGATTTACAGTGCTGACAATCGCTAAAGATAACTTTTCTCCAAGCATGGGTTTAATCTTAGCTTCACTCATGGGCACTGCCAGCATAACCCCTTTGGGCAATTGTTCAATCAGTTTGGCTCGTCTCGTTACCAGCGTCAACGAATCTTCAAGACTCATCACCTGCGCTAAACATGCGGCGATATATTCGCCAATACTATAACCGACAAGCGCCTCTGGTTTAAGACCACGACTTAACCACATGCAGCCTAACGCATATTCAATAATAAAAACAATAGGTTGACTGTGAATTGTGCGATTTAAACGCTCTTCATCAGGATTCGGTGGATTAGGCGCATTCCCAGCAGTTGATCCTCGTCCAAGCATCGCCTTGAAATCCAAACGTGGCGCGGGCTTAGTTTCAGTTTTTGGTACCTCTTTGTCTGTTGTACTCACTGGATACAGTACAGTACGTAGGTCTAACCCTAATTCGGGTTTTAAAAATTCGCAGCATTTGTCAATCGCTGATTTAAAAACAGGCTCATGTTGATACAGCCCCAAGCCCATATTCAGATAGTGATCACCGACTCCCGGAAACATCATAATCAGACTCAGTTTCGAATCAGTTTTAGCAGTGCTGGCAGTTTTAACTTCAGACTTGTCTAGTTGAACAGGCTTAACCGGTTCTGGTTCAGATGGTTTAACAGAAAGAGGTTTCTGTTCATGTTGTTGAACTGGTTCTGGTTCTGGTTTAGGTAAAACAGTTGGTGCTACAGATTGCTGGGAAGCTATCTGTTGAGTTGACAAAGCGCGTTTGAGAAATGCGAGTTGCTGGTCAACAACATTATTAATCAGGCTGGTCGCACTTTCCATCTGGTTATTTAAAAGCCGGGCGATATCCACAGGAGCAGTTCCATAAACAGACGTTGCAGGCGTAGATATTACATCTTGAACAGATGTTTGTTCATGTGTTATTTCGGGCTTTATCTTAGGTAACTCAGGTTTAGCATCAATAGTCACTGTCTCTGCTTGCTTTTTGGTTTCAAGCGATTCAAGCCAAAACCGTTTACGCTGAAAAGGATAGTTTGGAATCCGCAGCTTTTTACGTGCATAACCTGCATCAAAACCAGTCCAGTCAACGTCAACCCCTTTGACATAGAGCGCTGCCAAGAGTGAAACTGTCCATTCCCAAGGATTTTCTAAATCCACTTTTAAGATTGGGAGCCAGTCACTTGTGTTTTGAAAGTCTATTTTTGATGGTACATCAACAGCATACTTTACACCTGCTTTTTGCAAAGAGTCTTCAGTCCCTAGAGCAAGCCTAATCTTATACTCATTAGCATCAATGTCACGACTACTTTTGACAACTTTAATCAAAGGCGCATTTGTTTGAACTTCTTTTCCGGCTAACATCTGAAACGCCTGTTCCAGATCATACATACCAGCACAGCAGTTCGCAGTAAGTTCGCCAACTCCAGAGCCGAATACAATAGCGGGTTTAATACCAAAACTGCGCCATAATTCAATCAGCGCATATTGACAAGAAAATTTTGCTGCTTTTGTGTAGGGTTGGACAAACAAGTCGCTATGAAGATAGGTTTTTGCCAGAGTTTGACATTGTTCTAGTACTGAAGCGAGTTTAGGTTGAGTGTTCGCCATAAACCGAAGCATATCAACCGATACATCGTCCGTTAAACCATATGCAATACGCCCAATACCACTTTTAGGTATAAAATCCTGCCATATTCCCTTTACAGATTCGGATTCAGCAGATTTATTTATAAAAAATTCAAGACGTTTCTGAAGATCAGATACTGATGAGGCTGAAATTGCCAGTCTATGTTTAAAATGGTTACGGCCAGTATTGGCGCTGAAACACAGGTTGGACAAGTTAATCTGTTTGGCTGCATTTTCAAAAATATAGGTTTGAAAAGAGCGGGCTAAGTCTATCAGTGCAGTTTCATTACGACCTGATAAAGTTAAAACATGTAAATTACGATCTAAGCCAGTTTCAGGTATATCATCAGTTACAGCCAAGTGCTCTTCCAAAATAAAATGAACATTTGTGCCTGAGAGGCTAAACGAATTGATACCTGCTCTTCGTGGTCTATCCATTTGAGGCCAATCGGTAAGCTGGGTTGACACGTTGATGGGAAAATTTTCCCAAGCGATTTTTTTACTGGCGCTCTTAAAATTGGGCTGCGGAATCAATTTTTGATTTTTTAACATTAAAACTACTTTTATTAATGCAGCTATACCCGAACATGCATTCAGATGCCCAATATTGGCTTTCACCGATCCTAGCAACAGCGGTTTTTTTCTTGGAGTATGACCATATACAGACTGAATTGCGCCAACCTCAATGGGGTCTCCAAGAGGGGTTGCCGTACCATGCGCTTCAATGTAATCAATATCTGCAGGAGTTAAATTGGCTTTAGCTAATGCTTCACGCATTAATGCCTCTTGGGCTGCTTCATTGGGCACAGTGATTCCACTACTTGGGCCATCGTGATTTATGGAACTTGAACATATCAAGGCATGAATAGTATCACCGCGTTCCAAAGCAAGACTTTTGCGGCATAACACCACCACAGCCATCCCTTCACCATTGACAAATCCGTTGGCCCGTTCATCAAACGTAAAACAACGGCCATCTGGAGAAAATGCCTGCGTTTTAGACAAAAAAACCTGCATAGCCGGAGTTAAAATAAGATGGGTTCCGGCCACGATGGCTATATCACAATCGCCGTTTCGAAGAGATAAACACGCCTGATACATCGCCACCATAGATGATGAACAGGCAGTATCAACCGAAAAAGTTGGTCCATTGAAACCAAAAATAAAGGCAATCCGTCCGGCTGCAAAACAATGCCCGCTGCCAGTTCCCGTATATGCTTTTATACCTTCCAAAGAGCCACCCATTTGCATGTCGCCATAATCATTTTGGGTAATTCCAACAAATACACCTGTACGTGAACAACGCAACGAAACCGGAGCAATACCCGCATCTTCCAATGCGTGCCAAACCAGTTCAAGAACTATCCTTTGCTGCGGATCCAAATATTCAGCTTCGAGGGGTGATATTCCAAAAAAAGCCGCATCAAATTGATCAATTTTATCGATAAAACCACCCCAACGGGTATTAATTTTGCCAGCCGCATTCGGATTAGGATCATACAGCTCGTTTACATCCCATCGATCAGGTGGAACTTCAACAATAGCCTCTCTTCCATTGGCGAGTAATTGCCAGTAAGCATCACTATTTTCAGCTCCGGGAAAGCGACAAGCCATACCAATAATTGCGATAGGCTCGTTCTTTGCTCTTTCAAGCTGATCAATCTTGCTGCGCAACTCTTTGATAGCAAGAGCTGCCTTTTGCAATGGATTGAGATTACCTAAATTTTTTTCCGTGATTGTGCTCATACTTAGCGATCCTCTATCCTTATTTCGTTATCAAATCATTTAATTCGCCGTCAATCATTCGGGCAAGTTCTTCATCGCTCATTTCTACAACCTCATTTACCAGAATATCCATAGGCTTAAGTGCTAATGATGAAGATGAAAGATGCGGTATTTGAGGCTGTTTCTCATTGGAAATCGGACTTGTAACGGCAGGTTTTAAATTATCTACAAGAGCGAGCTTGTCTAAAATAAATGTGGCTAATGTTTTTACCGTTGGATATTTGAAAAGCGTTGTTGTAGGCATAGTTTGACCAAACAGGGCTTGGAGTACATTACGAAGTTCCATAGCTGTAAGTGAATCCATCCCCTGATTAAAGAAACCGCTGTCTTCTTCGACCCATTGAGGCGATTCAAGTTTTAATATATCTGCGGTTTTAGCCTTGATTATATCTACTACTTTGTTATGCCGCTCAAGAAGTGGCAATTGTGCAATTTCAGCTAGTAATTTTGTAGATTCAGAAGCGGATATCGCTCGACTATCAACAGGTTGAAATTTTTGTGTATTTTTAGATAGCACTTTAACTTCTTTAGTGAAATTCTCAAAAACAGGGCGTTCTCCCAGCTTACTTATGGCTTGTTTCCAGTCAACATGTACTATTGTCAGTTGATCAACAGGGTTATTAAAAATATAATCCAGTATTTCTAAGCCCTGAACTGGAGAAATTGAATTAATTCCTCTGTCTTTAAGCAAGTTACTTGTCTTTTCAGTTGCAGAATTCAGCCGGGCAGCAAGTCCAATATCTGACCATGGTCCCCAGTTAATCGTGATCGCAGGTAAATTTTGATGTTGCCTGTAACTAGCCAGTGCATCAAGAAAAAAATTGGCCGATGCATAGCTTGCCTGAGCTGGAGATGCAAATTGTGAAGCGACTGAGGAGTATAGTATAAAAAAGTCCAGAGGAATAGACTCACATGCACGATGCAGGTTCCATGCGCCTGTTACTTTGGGGGCAAGGACTTTTTCAATCCGTTCCATCGTAAGAGATATGAGCATACCGTCGTCAATCTTACCGGCAGCATGTATTACTCCAGCTAAAGGAGTACCGGCTTTTTGAATCTCAGCTACAGCCGCAAGCATCTCTTCATAATTACATACATCTGCCTTTACCACGCGTACATTGGTGTCAGAACTAAACGACTTTATTACGTCAATTTGTTCAAGCACTTTTGCTGATGGTTCGCTTCTGCCAAGCAGTATAATCGATCGGGCATCTCGTTTTTCAACCAAATATTTAGCAGTTAAAAGACCTAAATCACCAAGACCGCCAGTAATCAGATAAGTTGCATCATGACGTATTTTTAAAGGGCGTAATTCTGATGGAATGTAGCGTTCTAATCTGGGAACATGACATACATCTGCACGAACAGCAACAGGTTCATTCACGTTTTGCTTGAGAAGATTAAACGCTGTTTGCATTGATTTGTCTATCACTGACTCTTGCTCATCCAAATCGATCATGGTGAAGTTTATTTCTGGATATTCACTCGCAAACACCTGACTCATTTCCCAGAGCGGTGAATTCGCTATACCTGAATTGGCATAACCAGTCACAGGTGCTGCACCTTTTGTAATTACGACTACGGCTGGAGATTCTTTTGATTGCCAAGTTTCAATTATCTGAACTACGTTAAGCAGAGCTGGCCAGCCTATACCTGTTAATGTGCAGTGAATGCCGTAAGATGTCATTAAATCAATAAATGGTTGGCCTATTTTCTCATCACTGGTCACCACAAGATAGTGCCTATTGGACAAAACAGATAATTCATCTGTATTTTTTTGATATAAAGGTTTTTTGATCCATTTTAACTGATATAACCAATCTTGATATTTAAAGTATTTAGCACTCAACTGCCTGTTTAACAGGTTTTTAAGAACATCACGATTGGCTAACTGAAAATGGAGCCCTTTCACTTGGGCTATCAGATTGCCAGATTCATCAGCTAAATCAAGATCAGAGGTGACAAAATATGTTTGGCTGCTATGATCCAGAATAGTGTTTGCTTTTGAATAGATCACACACCATAATCTATGACTTGGCCGACGATATTGACAAAGTTCGTCTATAGCTACCGGGAGATATAGCTCATTCTGTTCAATCATTGGAACACCGCCGCATTGAAATGCAGCATCAAGTAACACTGGATGAAGATTAAACGCTTCAGCAGCCGATTCTAAAAACTGGGGAAGTTCCAATCTTGCTACGACTAAACCGTCACCTTGCCACAAACCTGTCATTGCCTGAAATTTTTCACCGTGTTCAATACCAGCACTATGCGTCTTTTTATAGTAATATTCTACGGGAATCTGATTTGGACAGCGTGTCAGAAGAGATTGAATATTGATAGTATCAGGTTCTTTCGTATTGACTTCGCCAAATTCACCGCTTGAGTTTAATGTCCATGTGTCACTACGGCGACTAAAAATTTTAAACTCATACCCATCAATCACTATCTGGACTTCGGTTTGTCCTTCTTCCTGTAAGACTAACGCCTGATGGATAGACATGTTTTTAATACTGGATACATTCATCAATCTTGTGCCCGCTTCAAGAGCCAGTTCAACATGAGCTGCCGCAGGCAGTACAACGACTCCAAAGATGCGATGATGGACTAAGAGAGACATAGCCTGCGGATCAAAGGTTGAAGAAAAAATCTTCACATTTTCAGGCAGGAGTGGTGAACTCACTAGTTGACCCAGCAGATTACGTTCAGATAGATTGACTTTTTCCGACTTATGTTTGTTCTTAAGCCAGTCTATCATATACGAACGCTGTTGAAATGGATAATTCGGCAGACGGACATGCGGGGTTGCATTACCAAAAACCTTGTCCCAGTTGACACTCGCGCCATGTACCCAGAGATGCCCTAAACTTTCAAACATCCGTTGACATTCATGATGATTAAAACGCAAACTTGGAAGCCACAGACATTCTGCTGCGTTGAATTTATTCGGTTGACTTTCCCTTTCCGGCTCAGTTTCTTGTGCGATAGCCTCAGCTTGTGCCTTTCCTAAAGCACACAACGTTGGTTTAGGGCCAATTTCTACAAACGTTTTGTAACCATTCAGCAGCAAAAAACGCATTCCCTCAGCAAAACGCACGCACGCCTTAACATGATTGACCCAATAAGCAGCAGTGCTCAAGTCAGCACCAGCAATTTTACCATTAATATTAGAAACAATGGGAATTTGAGCTGGTTTATACTTGATCGATTCGGCCACAGATTTAAACTCAGATAACATAGGCGTAAGCATTGGTGAATGAAAGGCATGAGATACTTGTAATTTCTTGGTCTCTACATCTCTCTGTTCAAGGTCTTTGGCTAAAATGTCGATAGCGCCACTTGGACCAGCAACTACTACAGCTTGAGGGGCGTTCACTGTAGCTATCACGAGTTCTCTTGAATGATTAGAAAGAACTGGCTGTATAGTGGCCTCTGACATAGATACTGCCAGCATCGCTCCAGCAGGACACCTCTCCACCATAAGTCGGCCGCGATTGGCAATCAGCTTTAGCCCCTCTGCTAAAGAAAAAACACCTGCAATACAGGCTGCCACATATTCACCTACGCTGTGTCCAATTAAAATATCAGGCTTGATTCCCCAAGACTGCCAAAGTTTTGCTAAGGCATATTCAAGTGAAAAAAGAACGGGCTGAGTCAGTGCAGTCTGAGCTATCTGCTCTGCTGATGCGGGCTGTTCACCATAAAGCAAATCAACCAACGAATGTTGAGTAATCGCAAACTCTTTTAAAATGGGAGACAGAATAGCATCGCATTCTTCCATAGCGTCCCGAAATATCTTGAATTCATGATAAAGTATCTGTCCCATACCGACATATTGCGAACCCTGACCCGTAAACAGAAAAGCAATTTTAGGTGGATCACTCTTAGCCCGACCTTTGATCAGTGTGGTTTTCGTTCCAGCAGATTCATTCGCAAGGCTTTTTAGATCATGCAAAATCATTGCTGCGCGCTGAGGTAACTGTGAACGTCCTACAGCCGCAGTTTTACAAATATCTGTCAATGCTATGCCGTCCCGCTCCCAATGTTTAGCTGAATGAATGTATCGTTCTATCAAGCCATCTAATGCGGTGTCGTTTTTGGCGGATAAGGACAGTAAGCCCCACTGTTGATATGAATCTGTAGATATATGGGGTACAGGTTCTTGTTTATTATCAGATAGATTTGACACAAGAATATGGGCATTCGTGCCGCTAAAACTAAATGAACTTAACCCTGCAATGCGCTTTTCAGCATTCCATTCTGTAACTGTTGTTGGCACACGTAACGCTAAATCATTCCATGGAATGTGAGGTGATGGATTTTTAAAATGAAGATGGGGAGGAATTTTACCATGCTGAACAACTAAGATAGTCTTGATTAATCCTGCAATTCCGGATGCAGATTCAAGATGCCCAAAATTGGTTTTTACTGAACCGATCCATAATGGTGATGTTATATTGGTTGAACCTGATCGATACACTGCTCCCAATGCCACAGCTTCAATTGGATCACCAAGAGATGTACCTGTGCCATGCACTTCAACATAACCTACCTGTTCAGGTTTAATTCCAGTGGCTGTCAACGCTTGTGTCATTACCCGACGTTGAGATGGCCCATTAGGTACGGTTAAACCACCACTAGGACCATCCTGATTGACAGATGACCCTAAAATGACGGCTAAAATTTTATCACTATCACGTATTGCATCCGACAATTTTTTTAGTACAACAACGCCAGCGCCTTCTCCGCGCCCATAGCCATCTGCAGCCGCATCAAAGGTTTTGCATCGGCCATCTGGGGAAAGCATATGTGCTTTACTAAAATTAATATGGGTTTCAGGGCCGAAAAACAAATTCACTCCTGCTGATATAGCCATATCGCATTCACCCAGCCGAAGTGCCTGACAAGCAAGATGTGTTGTAACTAAGGAGGATGAGCAGGCTGTATCGATAATAAAACTTGGGCCTGTTAACCCAAATGTGTAAGAAATACGCCCTGCCGTAACGCCCATTGATCCACCGGTTCCGGTATATGGGCATATACGTTTCGGATCATCTGACCAGAATAAATTTGCGCCATATTCAAAATTGGATATGCCTACATAAACGCCTGTGCGGCTGCCATATATTTTGTCCGCTGCAATGTTCGCATTTTCAAACGCTTCCCATACCAGTTCTAACAATATGCGTTGATGCGGATCAATATAAGTCGCTTCTCTGGGTGATATACCAAATAATTGAGCATCAAACTTGTCAATATCATTAAGAAATCCAGCATATTGGGTGTACATCTTCCCCGGAGCATCAGGATTTTCGTCAAACCATGCTTCTGCATCCCATCGTTCTGGCGGCACGTTGACTATCGCATCAACACCAGCACACAGCAAATCCCAAAAAGCTTCAGGAGTGTTTACCTGTCCCGGAAAACGGCATGACATACCGATGACAGCAATGGGTTCACGCTGTTTTTTTTCTTGGGCATCTAATTTGGCTTGCATCTCTTGCAATGCAATTAAAGCACGTTTTGTGGCAGAAATATCTTTTTTTACGTTGGCATGATTGTCTTGGGGTATATTTATGGACAAACTTTGATCACTCATTCAGTGCGATTCTCCAGTTTATCTAATTGAGCTAAAAGTAGGTCTTCAGCTTCATCTTCCGACAGTGTATCAATAGAAACTTGGGTTGGATTTAACCCATGCTTAGAATCTACATCTATATTTGGAGACTGTGGATTTTGTATTTCTTGAATTTTGGGTAATTTTTTGATGAGAATTTCATCTAACAGATAGTCAAGCAGGGATTCAATTGTGGGATAATCAAACAAAAGCGTGGCACTCAGGACAATCTGAAGTTCTTTCTGTAATAAATTTTTTAACTCTAAGGCCATGACTGAATCAAGCCCTAAATCAAAGAGCCGTTCACGAGCTGCCACATCAGAATCATTCATTTTAAGCACAGCCGCAACCATCCGTTTTAAGTGCATCGTCAGAATAGTTCGGCGTTCTTGAATGCCTGAATTGGCTAACTGTTCTAAGAGACCCAAATTATCTTTCTGTGTTTTTATCACCTCATCAAAACGAGCTACATGATCAAAAAAATGACTCGGATGATGCTGAATATACTGACTCCATTGAGCGGCAATAACTGCGATCTGGGATTCTTTCAATCCCATTAGTCTTTCAAGTTCTTGAAGTCCATTCTGTGGATGAAGCATAGCAATACCGAGCTTTTCCATTTGGTCCGTTTTATCTTTGAATACTCTTGCAGCCATGCCAACATCAGCAAAAGGCCCCCAGTTTATACTCAAACCCGCTTGACCTTTAGCTCGACGATGATGGGCTAGTGCATCAAGCAAAGAATTAGCTGCAGAATAAGAAATCTGACCGATACTACCCAGAATAGAACTAATTGAACTAAAGCAGATAAAATACTCTACATTGTCATTTTCGGTCAATCGATGCAAATTCCACGCTCCATCAGCTTTAGGAGCCATGACTTGACGAATGCGTTCAACATTCTGGGTAACGATGATACCGTCATCCAATCGACCTGCTAAATGAAAGATAGCTCCGGGAACGGGCATCTTTGTTTTAAGTTCCATAAATGTGGATTGCAGGGAATTAAAATCAGAGACATCTGTACTAAACATTTCTAATTGAACAGACTGAACAGACTGTGAACGCCATGCTTCTATTTTTTTATACACCTCAGAATCAGAGGCTGGAACATAGCGATCCAGTAATGCTATATGTTTTGCGCCTTTACTGATTAGCCATTCTGTCAAGAGCATCCCCAATGCACCTAGGCCACCCGTGATAACACAGGTATATGTATTTTTTATGATGGGTGAGTTGATATGAGATGTACCTGTTGTTAATCTGTCCGTCATCTTTTCCAATCGAGACAAATAGGCATTGCCATTTCGCCAAGCCAACCGTTCAGTTTGAACCTTAGCACTCAAAGTGTTCATCAATTCTGTTGCATTCTGTGCAGAATCAGCATGTGGATCAAGATCAACACACATACATTCTAACTCTGCCAATTCTTGTTTCGCTACAAGTCCCATTCCCCAAAGTGCGGCTTGAAATGGTTCTGGAACAGTATCAGTATCTAAAACCGATTGTGAACCACGCGTTACGATAAGCAGTCTGCGTATGGGGAGACCACTGGCTAAGGCTTTTAAGAGATTTAACAGACTCCCACAGGCATAACGTTCATATTCGTTTAAGTCGGCTGAAGAATGCAGCCCAACTAAAAAGATAATCCCATCAATGTTGACGTCAGCAGAGTTAGAATTGATCAGTTCAATAAAATCAGACTGTTCAATCAGGCTTAGGTTCTGAATCTTACCAGCATATATGGCTAATAAATCAGTAGTAATCTTTTGTTGCAGTGCTTCAGCAGAGTATGGATAGCCATCGAGACTATTATTTGTACCACTTAACACAAGCCATTTGCCAGTCAAAGCAGATATATCTTTAGATTCTAATGCTATTTCAGGAGAAAGCTGCCAACCAATTGTGTAAAGGTCTTGAGATGGTTTAGTGGCATCTTGCAAAAGAGCACTTCGAGCTGCACGACGGCCTTCTATACCAATAAAGTCAGCTATTGATAAGCCATGCTCATCGTAAAGATGGATGTCTCCAATCAGACGATTGTGATCAGCATGTCGAACGATACCATGTGCTGTGATCGTTGATGCATTTGCTTTACGGTAAAGTCTCAGTTCTGCAACCCCAAATGGTATAAACGTTTCGTCAATTTTCATCGGTTGAGTCATGAGTAATGCGCCAAAACAGGAGTCAATTAAACCCGGATGCAGTTCGTATCGTTCGATTGAATGTTGGCTGCTTGGAATATCTGTTCCGAAGTGAGGAGGTGTTAGACGGGCAACAACTTCGCCTGTACCTCTGTAAAGCTCACTTAACCATCGGTAACTTGGCCCAACAACAATATGACGTTGTTTTTGAAGTTCATAAACCAGTTCAACAGCTAATTTCTCAGGGCAATGTTGCCGTAACTGATCCAAGTGAATTGGAGTAGTGCTTGCTGCGATACTATGAGCAACTTTACCTTTGGCATGTAAAGCGTTTTGTTCACCGTTTTCATCAAGACTGATCAACCGAAACTCTGATACACCTTCATGATCAGCCATGCCAATCGCAAGTTGAACGACCTTTTCGCCTTGTTCAGGAACGACTAATGCTTGTGGAAATAGGACATCTCTGAGAGATCGGTTATACCCCATATCCAAAACGACAGCCCCTAAAACCAATGATAGATGGGTCGCACCAGCTACCACAAGCTTACCAAAAACGCGATGATCATCTAAAAAAGGCATTTTTACCAAACTAAAGGTGGATTCAAAGAGCTTTTCCCGCAATAAAGGAGAACGTAATCGGGACATCATCAGCGGATGATCCAGTACACTGATGCCGCGTAGCGTCTGGCGTGCACCATCAATTGCAATATCACGCCAGTAAGGTTTATGCTGAAATGGATAGATGGGTAGATTAATTTTCCGATCAGGCTCGCCATTAATCTCCTTCCAGTCAACTTCACCCCCTTGTACCCAGTATTTCGCCAGACCATTGAGAATATTACGGCGTGGATCAGTATTACGACGTAAGCTGGCTATCCATGTTTTCGTTGCTGTATTCTCGATTTGCTGAGCCATTCCTATCAGAATAGGCGCTGGCCCAATCTCAATAAAAAAATCATAGCCTTGATTCAGCAAGGATTGCACACTGTCTAAAAAACGAACAGCATATCGGGCATGACGTACCCAATAGTCAGCTTTGGCAATCTCAGCGCCAGCAATCTTGCCTGTTAAGTTAGAGACAATCGGAATTTGGGGTTTATTAAATTTTATTTGCTGAGCAATTTTAGTGAAAGCTGAAAGCATGGGGTCTATAAGATGAGAATGAAACGCATGGGATACCCTTAGATTACGGCATTCTATCCCCTGTCTTTCAAATTTTGGAATGATTTCTTCTATGGCTTCGCGAGAGCCTGATATAACGGTATTACTAAGCGCATTGTAAGCAGCCACGTTCAGATTATTTTTGATGAAGTCAGAACAACCCGCAATTGTATCTTCAACAAGTTGAGCATCTGCCAAAATGGCTGCCATTGCTCCGCTTTTAGGAAGTTGATACATTAAACGGGCGCGGGCGGATATCAAATTTAATCCATCTTCAAGCGAAAATACGCCTGCAATACAGGCCGCCACATATTCACCAACGCTGTGCCCCATTACCGCTTTAGGCTGCATACCAAAGCTCATCCAGACTCGGGCTAATGCGTATTCAAACGCAAATAAAACCGGCTGAGTTAAATCAGTCTGAGCCAATCTCTCATCAGAAGCTGGATTTTCACCATAAAGCAAATCAATTAATGAGAGTTTGAGTATGGGCTGTAAAATTCGGTCGCACTCCTGCATGGCATGTTTAAACACTGGCTCAGTATGATAAAGCTCATGTCCCATACACGCGTATTGTGCCCCCTGACCTGTGAATAACCATGCAACTTGATAAGGGTCTGTTTCTGTAGAAATATGAATATGTTCAGTTTTATTCGTGCCAGATAAACTGGCTTTATGCTGAACAAAGTTACTCAGTAATTCACGGGCTGAATCAATATCATCTGCGACCAAAGCAATCCGATGCATAAACTGAGTACGCATTGATGCTGTAGTGGAACAAATCTGTAACCATGCAGCGCTATGTTGTTTAAACAAAGGCGATTCAAGATAACGTGAAACAAGTTCGTTCAAGGCAATATCTGTGCGGGCTGATAGAGGTAAAATGTAACTGCTCTTGGCTAAATTGGTATCTGATGCATAAGTTTTGGCAGGTTGATCCAGAGCAGGTTCTAAGTAGTTTTCTGTTCCAGAAACAATAAGATGTAAATTGGTTCCACTAAATCCAAATGAGCTAATCCCTGCTATTCTTTCTGTTTTAGCATTACTATCAAGAGGCCATGAAGTTAACTTGGTTGGAATATGGATTGGAATTTCTGACCAAGGAATAAGCGGATTAGGTGTATTATAATGTAAATGGGGCGGAATGGTTTCATGCTGAATGGCTTGCACGACTTTTATAAAACTGGCAATACCAGCCGATGCCTCAAGATGTCCGATATTGGTTTTCACTGAGCCAACAATAAGAGGATTCGCTTTTGTTCTCCCTTTGCCAAGTACATTGACCAATGCACCAATTTCAATTGGATCACCCAGCGACGTTCCAGTTCCATGAGCTTCAATATAATTGACCTGACTGGGTTCAATAGCAGAGCGTTCTAATGCACGTTTAATGACTTGTTCCTGTGATGGACCGCTTGGGACTGTAAGACCGCCGCTGGCACCATCCTGATTGACTGCTGAACCACGAATCAGCGCTAATATATTATCTTGATCACGGAGGGCATGGCTTAACCGTTTCAATACTACAATGCCACCACCTTCTCCTCGCACATACCCATTCGCAGCAGCGTCAAATGTTTTACAGCGTCCATCAGGTGACAGCATTTGAGCCTGACTAAACGCTACTGAAATTCCGGGATGAAAGAGTAGATGGATTCCTCCGGCTAAAGCGATTTCACACTCCTTAAGCCGCAGGCTTTCAACAGCAAGATGCAGCGAAAGAAGCGATGAAGAACAGGCCGTATCGACTACAAAACTTGGGCCTGTAAACCCAAAATTATAGGATATGCGACCTGCGATAGGAGACAAAGCGCATCCTGTGCCGTAGTAGGCATCCATATCCGATAGCAACCCCTCGCCCATGAGACGGATGATATTATCCATACTACTTACGCCAATGAATACCCCAACATTGCTGCCAAAAAGGGTTTCAGGAACAATATTGGCATGTTCCAAAGCTTCCCAGCTTAATTCAAGTACCATGCGCTGGTGAGGATCAAGACTTTCCGCTTCTCTGGGTGATATTCCAAAAAAGCTGGCATCAAATCCTTTAATATCATCAATAAAACCACCATCACGACTGCAAATTTTACCGGGAGCATTACGGTTAGGATCATAAAAACGGTCTATATCCCAACGCTCACTAGGAACTGTCCGGATAGCATCTATACCCTCTTTAAGCAGATTCCAGTATTTTTCGGGACTATTGGCACCGCCCGGAAATCTACAGGCCATGCCAATAACCGCAATAGGTTCATTTCGTTCTTCGTTAATGCGTTTTAACCGCGCTTTTAAGTCTTTTATTTCGACCAATGACTTGGTCATCAACGCACGAAAATCAGTGGGATTGGGTTGCATGTTTGTTCGTTTCAATTAGGTTAATTAAGAATCGATATCGACAAAACAATAGATTGTTTTTTTAAAAAACAGTTAAGAACTAACTATTATAACTACTCAGCTATTATTGCAATAAAAATTTTTTGATATATAAAAAAATTACCTCGATCTTCTTAACACATTCTAATGATTTTTCAATAAGTTTTTGAGTTTTTGAGCATGTTCAAAATAGACTGGCAGTTGTTGGTTGACGCAATCATAAGGAGAGAGAGATAAGATGGGCTGAAACGATGATTAAGACCAAAAAATGATATCGATCATCGTTTCGACCATTTAATTGTTTTTTGTAATTTTCTTAATTCTACTTTGGTAACTTAAAACGCAACCGATTGATTTTATTAGATATTTACAAAATTGTTATTTTTTATTTTTTCTAATAAAATCAAATACTTAGATTTTAAGTTACCAAAGTAGAATTATATACTTATTTATTTGGTGAATCCTAAACGTTGAACAAGGCAACGAACGTAATTCATGTCAACCTTCAGTTTTGACAGATCAATAGCTATAAATTCTATCTGTGAAGCTCGGGCTGCAACACGGTATCCCAATTCTGGAAACTTTTCTTCCAACTGGATAGTCGCATCATCCCATGTATCACAAATCTGACACATGGGATGCGTAAAGTTACCTCCCATATGCTGAGATCTCCAATCTGAAATCTGGCCATGATTCCATGTATGCAAAAGATTGGAGTTAAGATGTCCAAGACAGTAGTCAATATTAAAGTCCTCACAGCACATCCCTAAACGACCATCCCATGCAATAACCATCTGCTTCCAAAGGAGATGACATGGCTTGCGGTGGGTGGAAACAGAGGGAAATCTGCGACTCTGAGGTGGGTTGCGATGGTATGATATAAATACAGTATCCACTTTTCCAAGCCAACGGTCAATAAAACTTGGAATCTGCACTGCGACTTCAGCATAACCAACCATATTTAAAAGTACACGTAATTTACCGCCATACTTCTTGTGCCGAATTTCTAGAAACTTACTTAAATTTTTTTCAATCAAAACTAAATCTGAGCCAGGTCTTACCTTTGCATGTGTGTTCGGATCAATCCCATCAATACTAAAGCATATCCAATCCATATCTGATGAAAGAATAAACTCAATCCAAGCCTCGTTCAATCTCATGCCATTAGTCAAAAAACCGGTTTTTAGATAAGAGTATTGGCTTGCATATGTAATGATTTTTTGTAATTGGGGATGCAGTAGAGGCTCACCAGCACCATGAGTCATCAAACTGATAGGCTTGTTCCATGATGCAATCTGATCAATGGCAGAACGCCAGACAGATTCAGGCATAAAACCGCGTAAGCGAGTGGCGCTCTTTTGCGGGCCATGTACAATACATCCCTGACATGCGAAGTTACAAACATTGGTTACTTCCAAGACAACCTGCTCTGGAATGTAAGAATTATCTTTTATTTTCATTTAACTGCCTGTAATTATTTATTATTTGAATTTATTTTTTGCAAATGCAAGAGTTTTTGAATTTATTAAAATTAGTTGCAATTTTTAGGTTAAATAAATTTTCTAAAGATAAAAAACCATCATTGACTGTATCGTGTATATATTTT
>PDZT01000338.1 GCA_002753105.1 Deltaproteobacteria bacterium YD0425bin50
ATATTTGGAAAGGAAAAGAAGGTGGTGAAACTAGCATACTTGTGTCAGCAGTGGTGACACAAGTACATTATTTAAAATTGCATATTCATTAAGGGATTTCTTAGGTTGAATCCCTTATAGTCTGGTACAAAACTACCGACTTGAGTTTTCTGCTTCGCTAATAAATTTTTTAAGGGCATCGATGAATTCTTCAGCATAGGTTATTCCACGGACAGCATCATCACCTGACACTACTGTAAATTCCTTGTAATCGAATTCCTGTCGATCATCAAACATAGCATGCAGCATTTTGGAATATTTGCGATCAATTTTTCCTGAAATGATAAATTCTTTATCAAATAAGCCTATTGCACCAGTGTGTTTAGATGTTTTGACATTAATATTCATTTTAATAAAAAGTGCCAATATCATATAAAACATGGCATAGTAGGCTCTATTAACAACAGAAAGCGGGCTTATGCCTGACTGTATCATTTTTTTTGCATCTGCAAGGGTGATTTCCGATTGCTGTAGTCGATATTCAAACAAGGTTTGTTTGTCGGTCATATAATTATCCCTTCTGACATGATATTCTGAACAATCGAAGACGATTTAAGAGCAGTTTCTGTCAATTCTGATCTGGAGAATATGAGCGGTGAAATAACTAAACAATTTTCTATGCCAACTTCCCATGTGACATCCTTGATCATCATTTTAATTTCCAGGTTAAGCGCCTCTGTTTCAATAAAAACATCCAAATCTGAATACTCATCAGCATCACCTCGGGCACGAGAACCAAATACACGCATGTCCAATAATTTTACCGTGTTAGAAATTCTTTCTTTCAAAGTGCAGAGAATTTTATAATCTTGTTTGGTCATTTTTCTATGTTCATCCTTTGACGGTGATTTCCGATTTCTTTTAATCAAGATCAAGCATTGCTGAGCCTTTTTCTAATACAAAATACTGAACACTTACCGTTCCATCCTGTTCATTAATTTTTACAGTATGTCCCTGTCTGTACGCCTGATAATATTTCCCTCTTACACCTTTCCGGCCTGTAAAATCATATTTTCTCAACATATCATTATCATTATTTTCTGACATAATTTATTTATCTTTATTCTATCCATAAAAAACCTTAATCACTACTTAAACGAAATTCTATTTCATAGTTTTTTAAAAAAGTTATTTCCTCTTTTGACAGGCCATACAAAGGTCCAATCAAATCGTCTAATCTGTCTATAATTTTTTTGGATTTACTTATCTTATATTCTTTAAATGACTCAATATTTGCATATTGCTTAGTCTGTCTAACTGTTGCATTAATTTCTATATCCTTTAAATATTCTTCATAAATCTCCTCAATATCTTTTTTATTTTCAATGATGATTAGGTTTGGGAAAGTAAAAGAATTAATATCATATGCTTTTATATGAAGATTATCTGAATATATCTGATAATACCAAAAAAATAAATTTGTGCTTAATAATGCACCGATAAACTTAACAATATCTTTATCAAAAAAAATTGCTTTTTCTTGTGTTGAACCAGTTGAATAGGTTGTTATGACTTTAAAATATCTTCCACCTGTTGTTCTATAATAAATTGGTTCTCCATTGTCTTTTTGAATTTCTAATAATGATTTCTTTTGGCTAAATATTTTTAACAGAATATTGCGTTCTATTGGATAGCTAATTTTAGGGTATCTTCCTCTTAGTTTTATATCAATAACATTAGCAAACTCTAAATTTTGTAGCAAATTTTGCAAATCAAAATTATTATTTTTACGATACATTTTTGTAAGTAATAAATTTTTACATTTTGTTTTATTTTTATGAAAAAAAATAATTGAAGTATTAACAACAGCATTCTCAAAAACTGGTTGAGGTCTTACAGAATATGAGGATATTTTTATTGTTTCACAATTATTTTCGATAAGTTTATGTAATCCTGACATCGAATCGCCGGATGTAATGGATATCGGAACAATAAAGATAAGATTTCCACTTAAAGTTAAAGAATTGAAACCATGCTCAATAAAAATGGTAAAAGAATCTAAAGAACCCTTCTGTTTTCCTGAAATTGTTTTAGCCGATATATAATTTTGTTTAAAATATTTTTTCTGTTCTTCAAGTAATGAAGCACCATACGGCGGATTCCCAATCACCACATCAAACCCGTCTTTGATTCCAAACATCCATTCAGCATCAAAAAACGGCGAAGAGGTATTTTGATTATATGGGTCCCAACTGGCAAGCTGTTTTGCGGTTTCATTTCCCCAGCCATATTCAACTAGAAGAGTTCCTATTTTTTCGCGTACTTCTTTATCTTTGTCTCTCAGCCTTCTTTTGGTTTCCGGAGATTTCGCTGAAAACAAACGGTGCCGGATCGTTTTCAGCTCCTTTTCAATCTGCTTTATTTCGGGATTATCAAAAGGAGTTCCCACATAATCGCCTTGTTGGGGTTTATGAATGCCAATCAGCGTATTGGCTGCCACAAACTTAGTTTCTAAATTGGGCAATGCTCTAATGCCAAAGTTGGGTTTGGTTTTATCCACTTTCTGATCAACAATCAGCGAGATAAAAAAGCGCAGTTTTGAAATCTGAGTGGCAATAGGCTGTATATCAACGCCATAAATACAGTTTTCAATTAAAAAGAGTTTTCTGGCATAATCTGGATTGTTGATTTTTTCATCAAAAGCCTCATTGATTTCAATTAATTTTTGTTCCCGTTCTTTTTTATCTTTGAGTGCAAAAGCGCCTTCGGTTTCCTTGACTGCCTTGGTTAACTGGAGTTCCTGCCAGTATTTATTTTCAGGGTCAATTTTTTGCAGAATATGCACCATTTTGTGCAATATGCCCATAGGAAAAGCACCTGAGCCGCAGGCTGGATCAAGGATTTTGCAATTGTCCAGAGCCTCAATGATTCGTTGCTGCATGTTTTGATCATTCGCAAACGGATGGATGGCATTATACGCAAGAAGTTCATGAAGCTGTTGTTCCAAGTGTTCGGATTCAGTATTCGCGTGGCTGCATTGGTTTTTAAGATAGGCAGTCAGGCTTTCATCCACCATGTAATTGATAATTTCCCGAGGCGTGTAAAAACTTCCAGTTTGTTTGCGTGCGGTTATTTTCGTTTCAGGATTGTAGCTGGCGAGCAGGTTTTCAAATACTTTGCCTAAAAGTTCAGGATCAAGAGCAACGTCTTCCTCAATCGGCGTATTTTCAGTAATCGTAAATTTGTAAGATTTAAGAATGGAAACCAGACCTTTGACATTTGTTTTTTTATAGGTGTTGATTCCTATAACCTCGCTCAAATCAACATCCCGATCAAATCCAAAAAATAAATAATCCGGAACAATCAATTGATGAGGTTTCGCCAAGTTATCTGAAAACCCGTCAATATAGAGTTTATCCTCTTTGTTATCTAAACATTCAAATAGACCGCCGTTTAAAAACGGCACGGTAGTATTGATCAATTCCAAAAATTTTTTCGGATTTTTAAACTGGTCTTCGTAGCGCATTAAATAATGAGCGCCCCGGTTTTGAGCATAATTGTCTTTTAATCTAAACCCTCGTTGTCGGTTATCTCCATCACGGGATGGCTCAATAGGGCAGTTTAATGAGGCAAAAAACAAATTTTGCAAAATAGCTTTATAATATACGCTCTTGATTGTTGCTTGTTTAAACACGCCTTGATCATCTATATCTATTGCGCTTGAATCTTTGAGAAGTTCAGTATTATATCCCAGCGTTTTATAAAGACGTAAAGCATTGTCTGTTATCATGCCATTGGCAAAAGCATATAACGCATCACATAGTTGTTTTTTTAATGGTACATTGAAATCATTATCTGTCATGAGTTACCTTATCATTAGCCAAGTTACGAGTTCAAAATCATTCATTTCATTGACCTGATGGGTTTTGGGAATCAATACAGCGCTTCTGTCACTTATAAGGTTCATATTTCCCTTTTTCTTAAAAACAGAGATGATCTGACTCACTGCCTGATGCAGCAGCACTGAATAGGATTGAATATTGGCGCCGTTTGCGGTTTCGTTGTTAACCAAATCGCAAAGCTGTTGATACGGCTGTGTCTGCCCCTGACAAAGCAGTCGGTAAATTTCAAGAATCTGTTTTGAGTTCGTGTAATTATACCGGACGGTTCCATCATTCCGAATATAAACCAAAAAGTATGGATTTAACGGATTAACCGATTCGTTAGCGTCAGATGTATTTTTTTGAACTAAACAAAAAATGAGTCCGGGCTGAATAATGTCTTTTGCAGAACTGCTGATCTCTCTACCGGTTATCAGATGTGAATAGTGACCAGCGGGAGCAGGAACCACTGCATAGAGTCCCATCGGTGAATTTTTTAAACGATTCCGGTTGGTTTCAATAAAATTGGATAATTCAATTCTAAAATCATCTAAGGTAAAATCTGTTAATGAAATAGATTCATCCATATCTTCCAGATCAAGGACTTCATGTTGCAGTTTTTT
>PDZT01000339.1 GCA_002753105.1 Deltaproteobacteria bacterium YD0425bin50
GTGAATTTAACGGCATTAGAGCAGAGATTGGTAAGTATCTGACTAAGACGTAAAGAGTCTCCAATTAAAGCGTCTGGTACATTTTTATCTACACTAAAAAAAAATTCTAATGCTTTCTCTTCAGCTTTAATACTGAACAGGTTATACAGATTATCCAGAACTTCCCGTAAGTTGAAGTTAATGAATTCTATGGTCAGCTTGCCAGCGTCAATCTTTGAAAAATCAAGAATATCATTGATGATTCTGAGGAGAGATTGAGAAGATAATTCAATTTTACATAGGTAATCCTGCTGTATGTCAGTTAATTCTGTGCGAAGTGCAAGAGTCGTTAACCCGATAATGGCGTTCATCGGTGTTCTGATCTCATGGCTCATATTCGCTAAGAATTCCCCTTTCGCCCGTGTTGCTTTTTCTGCGATTTCTTTTTCTTTTTGTAACTCCATGGTGCGTTGTTCCACAAGAATCTCTAAGTTCTTATTCATATCCTGAAGCTCTATCCTTTGTGATTCCAGTTTCGAGCTCATTTCAATAAAAGTTCTTGTCAGAACGCCAAGTTCATCACTGGATTGAACATGGGATTGAACGTCAAACCATTTTGGGATTGAAAAGTTACCATCGGCTATCTGCCTTGCGATATGAGTAACTTGAATAATCGGCTTCGTGAAATTTCTCGATGAAATCAGCACCAAGATTAAGCAAACCATGATGAGTATTAATGATACCATACTCAAATGATACACCATGCGTTTTATTTCTATCTGAATCGTTTTATGTGACATAGTGATTTCATTGCTTAAATAATTCAGATTATAAATGATCCTTAAAATCCCCCATGGAGTTGTACTGACTTTAATGATATTACGTAGTTCTATTACAGGTCCATCGCTTTCATCATAAGAAAGAATAGTCAATTCATCCTTGGTATTTTCAATTCTATCTGGTTCGTCAGTAAGGGTTGAATTCACCAGATCAGGTTTTAGTGTATGATAAAAGATATGCCCTGAAGATGACATCAGAATAGCGTATTTGATTTCTTGGTTATTGTGTACGCTATCGTTTATGATCTCGATAACCCGCACAAGGTTTAATGCAGCAATGTCATCCTCGATTTGTTTAGTCAAATTAAGGGTAAACAGCTTCCCGCGTTCAATCAGATTTGATTTAAGAAGCTCTATGCGTTTATTGAGCTCATTGGTTAATAAGTTCTTTTGCATAGAAATCTGAGTATATGTCAACATACCGACCATGCCAACTGTAAGAAACGTCATAATACAAACTAACTTCCAAAGAATACCCCACTTCAGTTTTGTCTTGATATTTAAAATCAATTTTTTCATAATTATTTAATTTTATTACTTTATTTTATGGAATAATCATTGGATTCCAGCTTTTCCCAAGCTTCTATACCCAACCCTAAACTCTGATTCCCTTTTTCAGATTTAGGCATATTTTCAATTATTGACACAACAGACTCAGACTCGTTTACAAAGGAGTCAGGAGCAGCCAAAATCAAAGACAAGGTCTCTTTGCCTTGGGCAAAAACAACGATATTTTTACACATATTAGGCTGGAGATTCTTAAAAGTAATAAAAGGATTGTTCATGATGAGAGCGGACTGAGCTATTCCAAAATGCACTGAAATAAGAGCATCAATATCTTTAGGGACAGTTAATAGGTTTACTTCAGAGAATGATTGATTCCTACCCAACATATCCATAAGTTCACTTATAGCGTCTTTTTCATTCATTGGCGAAGCAATCATATCTCTGAGTATTGAGTTGATATCGGATGACTTACTTCTCGTTACAAAAATGCTTTTTTGGAATTTGTTCCCATTAATCACAGCAGCCAACAGCGGAACAAGTCTATACTGTTTATGTATTTTCATATAATAACGGCTTGAAAGCATGACCAAAAATCGCTTTTTCCCCGATAGATTCTCTTCAAATACGGTGTTATTTGTGTAAGGCTGAAATTTGTAATGTCCAAATTTCGAAAGATACGTGTCAAATTCAATCTTGATTTCTTTGTAGTGTGTGGAATTGACTTCTTGGCTATAAAAATGAATAGTTATAGAATCATCATCTGCGTATGATGACGTTATTAAAACAAAAAATACGATAACACCTTGTAATACTAAAAAACGAATCAATGTTCTAAAATTCCTATGATACTTTTTCTAAATTTTTATTCCTTAAATCTTAAATTCTGTACCTAATTCTTTGTAACATCCGTTTTAAATAAAATAATCTATCGTTCACTTGCATGTAATATAGTTATTCCAATTAACTGATCATTTTCGTATCTTAATATTACATCATTATCTAATAATTCACTGTCGGTTGCATGACTTGGTTTTTTGAAATTAATATACAATACATCAGCTTCAGAATCATATGTTATATGAGTCCACCGTTCATCTGTTAACCTTATGGACACTCCATGTTTGGATAAAACAGTTTCAGTCATTATACCCCATTTTTCATTTTTCACAGAGATGTTGAGCTTATTTTTTTATTATCATATCAGACGAACGCACTGCTTCTTTAGAATAGTGCAGTCCATAAGCTTCAACAACTTTCTGGTTAAAAATAACATAAGAACCTGCTGGATAATTGATATTGTTTTTGACTTTCAGCCCTTTGAGTAACTGCATGGCAATATTTGCGGCCTGTTTTCCTATGGTTGCATCATTTACCGTTACCACAAGAGACGCTCCCTGTTTTGCCAATGCCTCATAATCGGCAAAAATGGGCAATTTATGAGCATCGCAGTCTTTAAAAATACTCAACAAAAATTCCTTATCTGACAAAATGGCAGGTTCTGATATCATCCAAAATGCATCTATTTTTTCATTAATAAGCGCCCCTACCCCTTTTTCAATTTCCTTGCCAATTAATTCTATATCCATATTTTTTGCCTCGTTTTGGGTTTGGTTAAACCATTCTTCTGTGTATTCCTTACTGTATAACAATCCAATTTTTTTAATACTTGGGAAAAAATACTTGAATATAGATAACTGCATTCCGGGATGGATTTCCCTGCGAATGCCATATGTGTTTTCTCTCATTTCAAAACGCATACAATTCACGATAGAGGAAAATACAATAGGTATATTTTTATCAGCGTATTTCTGGGAAAATAAAAAAGCTTTAGATCCAATGGCATAAATAAGAGTTGGGGATTCTTTGATGAGTAGATTTTTGAATTGTTCTTCATCCCATTCATTGTCTGAAAGATTAATGTCAACAATGGGATAATGAATAGATGTTTTGAATTCATCTTGTGCAATGGTATATTTTACAACAGAGTTGTCTGAGTTTACTATTAAAATTTTTGGAGGGTTATCTTTAGCGTCAGCAATTCCTGATATAAAAAAGAAAAATACGAGACAACTGATCCATCTCATTTCTAGAACTTTGTCCCTATACTTAACATGACAGATATTCTCTCACCAAGACTTCCTTTATCAAGATAACTGTTATTATTAGAAGCGGGATATCTGATTTCTTTATCAAGCATATTAGAGCATCTTACATCCATGTATATTTCTTTGTAAATGTTGTCCCAGCGCCAGTTCGCTCCAGCTAAAAAATACCCGGGTACTTTATTAGCAATTCTGCCTCCCTGATAGTTATTGGCAGTTGGATCCCATGAAGATTCCATTTCGTCAACATAATATCCTGTCAGGGATACGCAATGCTTCCCAAATCGGTAACTTGTTTTGAATTGACCGAGTAAAACAGGAGAATATGGATAATCGATATCTTTTTCCTGTTGATCTTCAACATCCTGATAACTTCCGCCCAGCTCAACAGCAAAGGCATCAAACTCTTTTTTGAATAAGAGTTCCATTCCATACATACGGACTTTTCCGTCATAAGAGACTGTGGATATGTATTGGCCGTCTGTATATTCAATATGATTTTTTTCTAAATGTTCCACTTGGCTTCCATAAATTCCTGCCTGAACAGTCAGGAGAGGATTAAGATAAATATAATTCATTTCAAGTGTCTTGGTAGTTTCATTTTCATCTCCGCTAGGAGCATAAGCATTATTACGTATGGCTTCACCATACATCAGCTTGATGATATTCGATGAATTTAGGGTATAAACCGCTGCTGCCCTGCTATATATAACCGTATCATGATCACTCCGTAAGCTATCCTTTATTACAGTTCCAATTGCGTAAGAAACCAAATCGCCTTCGTCAGGATCGTATTGTTCAATATTCTTAATCCTTCTGCTCATATAATCCATACGGATACCCATGACTATTTTCAGATCAGGGATAGGATTAATATCAGCTTGTGTATATAATGAACTTTTATTGTAAGGTTCATCTTGGTCAAGTCTATTGGGGACCAGAGGCTTAAACCCATCTGCTGAGTGTGTAACAATGTACAAATCCTTATACACATTGGATTGAATATCAAGATAATTTAAACCAATGGTAACATCAACTTTTTGAATCGGTGAC
>PDZT01000340.1 GCA_002753105.1 Deltaproteobacteria bacterium YD0425bin50
ATGAGATGACATTAGATGCCATATATCAAGAAAAAAAGATAACGATTTGTTCTATGGATATGCATGGTCCATGGGGCAAATTAGAGGGTGACGGAGTCATTGATTTGCAGGAAACACTTAAAGATTGCCTGTGGTGCGCAGGTGATTATAAAGACAATATGGGATATGATGTGAAGATTAAAGGTTCTGAGATATCGGTTCAAAAACTCTTATCTTCATTGGGATGGAGTCTTGATCTATCGGATAAACTCGAAGGCGCTGTTCATTTTAAAGGCAAAAGCACTTATCCACAAAACATTTCAGCAGAATTACATATCGATGGCTCAATAAAAAATGCTACATTCAATCATAGGATTGATCCAGCAACAATAAATATTCAAGCTCATGCACACATGCACCATAGCGTAATTCAACTTGATGAATGTCGCTTTTTTTCAAACAATGACATGATAAAACTATCAGGCAAGTACTGGCCATTCTTAGATGAAATTCAATCCATTTTATCTGCTGAAATTCATGATATAAATCCATACGTTCGTTCATTGAATATACCTCATCTAAAAGGCCAATTCATTTCAAAAATTAATATGGACAGGGCTTCCATCAAGAAATTACAGACAAAACTTGATCTTCATGGTACGAATACATGGCTAAGCGATATGTACATAGGTAATGTGAAGATAAAAGCATTACTTGATCCTACTGGAACCTTGAACATGTCTGAAGTAGTATTGGGTGAATTACTTTCAGCTAAAGGCAGTATTCGTTTATGGGATACTCAATTTTCAATGCGTGATGATTTTCCCCTACAGGTTCGTGGAAACCTGAACGTTGATTTAGGTAATCTTCATATAGATGATCGTATTTGTGGCAATATTAAAAGTACATGGACTATTCAGGGAACCTTATTCCATCCAATGGTAACTGCTGATCTTGTTAGTGATGGCTTTTCGATTTATGATATTCCATTTTCCCGAGCTGATATTTCCCTTCACTATGCGAAAGGGTTCATCAGTACCCCTCAAGCCATGATTCAATTGGATTCATTTTCTACAGTTCAACTGCAGGGTTGGGCAAAAATTATGGATGAACAGCGGTTGACATGGATTCAAAATCCATCATTTTTCATGCAAATAAAAAATTCAGAAATTTATTTGGAAGAGATCATGCCTTGGATGTCAGGCATATTAAACGTATCGACCACTTTTGAAGGGAGTCTAAAACATCCAAATGCAACAGTGAGCCTACAGGGAACAAACCTTTCGTTTGGCGCAGAAAAATTCGATCAAGTAGATATCTGCGCTTATCTGGAAAATGACAACATCATCATCGATACATTCGATCTGATACCTTTTCAGGATGAACGAATACAGGGTAAATTATGGTGTAATTTGGCCGGGGATTATGATCTAAAGCTTCAAACTGAGGGTATCAATATTCAGCGGATGAACCTATTGAAAGAGATTGCGTCACTTCATTTAGGAAACTTATCATTTCAAGTTGAGGGTAAAGGCAATCTTGCCAATCCACAACTATTTGGAAGCATACGATTGCAGGATTGGTCAGTTGAAAATAAACCTATGAATGATTTGGTCATTAATGTGAATATTAATGATACACTCATTTACGTTGATCTGATTAGTGATATTCATGCAACGGCATATTATGATTTGAAAGATCAGAATATGGTTGCATGTATTAATTTTGCCAAAATGAATTTAAAGCCTTATTTTGAGATGCTTAAGCAACCCGATATAACAGGTCAAATCAATGGTAATATCATTATTTCCGGGAATCCTTTTCATATGGATCAGTTGAATATGTTTATTGATCTTATTCATCTTTCTGTTCACTATAAAGATCAATCACTTATTCGGACAGATCATTTTCAGGCAGAATGTGTGAAAGGTTATCTCAACATACCTGATGCTAAACTGTTTGTTTTGGATCAGGGGATTCTTGAGATATCATCAGCCAATCATTCTATAGAAGATATTCATATCGGTATTCGGGGGAAACTACCGGTTGTAACTCTCATGAAATCCATTGATCCTGAACTCGTGGATACTTATGGAAATATAAGATTGCTGATGGATATTTATGGAAATATTCTTAAGCCTGATATTCAATGCCAGCTTTTTCTTGAAGATGTTAACTTTACTGTGCCGTTTTTATTTCAAAAAATCAAAAATATGAATGGCAGTATCCAAATACAACCCCATGAAATCAATATTTGTACTCTGAATGGAATGTATGAAACAGGTCAGTTTGATCTTGTAATGAACGTATTTATGGATGATTGGTTTAACCCTATTCAAATTAAGGCTATACTGAATGCCCATAACCTGCCTATATCTATTCCTGAAACCATGGATATATTGCTCAATACGCATCTTGAACTCACTGGAACAGATCAAAATTCGTTAATTCAAGGACAGATAGTGCTACTTGAAGGATTATACTACAAAGATGTAGTATTTAATTTATTTCAAAAAGCACTGCTATTTAACAAGAAGCGGATTAAAAACGATAACAGTATAGCGGTGTATAAAACGTATCCATTGATTGAGAATGTTCATTTGGATATCTCTGTAAATAAGCGCAATCCTTTCCTTATTCAAAACAATATTGCAAATCTTGAAATTAATCCGGATATTAAATTATCTGGAAAAATTTTACAGCCTGTTTTATCAGGTAGAGCAAGTATTGAAAAAGGAACAATTACGTATTTAAAAAAACATTTTGAAGTTCAAAAAGGGGTAATTGATTTTATTGATCCATATAAGATAGCGCCATATATAGACTTTTATGCAGAATCAACAATTCGTGGTAGAAAAATTCAGCTTGGTATTACCGGTGAATTATTTGAAGAACTCAATATTCAGTTGACATCGAATCCTATGGAAGAAGATTGGGATATCCTTTCTTTAATTGCTTTTGGTAAAACAACAGAAGAACTGACAAGCCAAAAAGATGTTGCATCCAAATCTGCAACACAGCGTGTTGCTGAAATGATGTCCGCCGTACTGAGTGATCAGGTTCAGGAAACTACAGGTATTGATACATTTAGTGTTGAAACTGAAACTGAGACTGAGACTGAAAGAACAACGGATACCGATGGCGTAAAAGTAACATTAGGTAAAGACCTTTCGCGCAGGATGTCTGTCCACTATTCAGTTGAAACCAAACAAGGCAATATTATTCAAAAAACCGCTGCAGAATATAAACTTTTAGACAATTTATTGATCAACGGATTTCAGGATACTCAAGGAGGATATGGCGGTGAATTCCAATATCGAATTGAATTCCGATAGGGCATATCTAACCACTTTACATGCTATATGATATATGAGACTATGGTATAGTTTAATCATCATCATGATAACCCACACCCATGCAATTTCTCAACCCGAATTTTATCCTATCGAACCATTTCAAGACGCTATTTCACAAGTTGTAATTGAACTCGATGCACCTGATTCAAAAGATATTTCTCAAAAAAGCAAACTGCTGGTATTAGCCGAACAGTTAATTGGGTTACGAAGTGGAGATGTTCTATCAAGGGATCGAATTGAACAATCTATTCGTGCCTTGCAATTGAGTAAAAAATTCGAACAAATTGATATTGATACCGATGAAGATCACTGTGGTTTAAAGGTATATTTCCATTTAAAAGCCTTTCAATTTATAAAACACATTGAAATATCAGGTAAATATCCATTGTTTAAAAGAGATATTTTGAATGTCATGACCATATATTCTGGAGATGCGTTTATTCCAAATGAACTCAGCAAACAAGAAGAACTGATTATTGATCTCTATAAAAGGGAAGGGTTTACAGAACCCAATGTTAATATTTCTGAGACGCAAGATTTACAAGATGGGAATCGCATCATTCAGATAAATATTAAACGGGGTCCCTATTTAGTACTTAACCGTTGTGTTTTCCAAGGAAATCAAGCATTTTCTGATCAATGGTTAAAATTGAAGATGGATGTTTGGAAATCCACATTTATACCGGGTATCTCAAGCCGTTTTATTGAAAAAAAATTGAAAGAAGATATCGAGCGCTTACGAAAATATTATTGGGAAAAAGGATATGTCGATTGTGAAATCCATTATCGGATAGAAACGTTACCGAATACGAATCATGTCTTTCTCTATATTACAATTCAAGAAGGACAAAAATATGAATTGACGTTTAAAGGAAATCATCGATTTTGGGATATGACCTTGACAAAAGACCTGATCGTTTTTACCGAAGGAAATCGATACGGTGTAGGGTTAAAACGGAGCATTAATAACATCAAAAAACGTTATATTGATGCTGGTTATCCTAAAGTCAAGGTTAAATTATTAGACACATCATCTGAATTTCGTACAAATTTAAAAACCTATGATATCCAGATTGAAGAGGGAGATTCGTCAAGAGTAAGTTCTATTCATTTTTTCGGAAATAAATC
>PDZT01000341.1 GCA_002753105.1 Deltaproteobacteria bacterium YD0425bin50
ATCTTCATTTTTTCCTCTTTACAAAAACATCCAAGGTACTTGGAAAAATAACTCAATTTTTTCAAGTACCTTATACCTAATACAATACAAAATGTCATATATATAAAAATAAAACTACAGGAGATTAACATGGCTAAACTGGTTGTTTTTCACAGTGGAAATTCTAAGTGAATGTCATGTCAAAAGGCTATAGGCGTAGCTAAAGACATGAAAGAAGTGTTCGGAGAAAAAATTGAATTGAGTATTTATACTACGGATTCTGAGGAAGCCCAAAAATATGACTTCAGAAGTTCTACAAACGTTTTGTTGAACGATGAATTAATTCCGCTGAAGGTTTGCATCGACCGTACAAAAATGCAAGGATTTCTAACAGAAAATTTGATGACATCATAAAAATGAGCATGGATGGAACAGATGTAATAATGCATAATGTAATTAAACGATGAGCAATTAATTGCAATTTGCATTTTTTAGATGATTTAGATTTATCATAAATGATTACTATTTCTTATGTTATCAATATGATTAATAGATTTACTATACTTGGCACTTTTAATGCAAAAGCTTAAGGTTAAATTGAAAATAAAATAACAATCTATAGACAACATAATGAAATACTATCATTACATAAAAAAATGAGAACATCCTTAGACTGTTTATCCTGTATAGTTCGACAGGCAATCGCTTCTTCAAGGCTGGTTACAAAAGATGAAATCACTATTTTAGAAATTATGAAAATGGTGTTTCAAAAGCTATCGATTATCAATTTATTGTTGACGCCACCAGAAATCGTGCAGGAAGTTCATGCTATTATTCGTAAAGAACTTAACGATATCGATCCGTTTTTATCGCTTAAACAGATGTCCATTCAAAGAGCTTTAAAGCTGGCTGAAGCGGCAAAAATTTCTATCAAAACATCCAAAAATCCTTTTGCATCTGCCATTGCTTTTGCCATAGCCGGAAATATCATTGACTTCGGCATGAAATCGGAGTGGAATGAGGAGATCATTTCAGAATCATTCTCAAAAGCATTGGATTATGCGAATTGCATTGATCATGAAACAGTCAATCGTATTTATCACGAAATTGATCATGCCAAAACAGTATTAATTTTAGGGGATAATGCAGGGGAATCCGTTTTTGACCGTCTGTTAATCGAAAATTTTCCTCAAAACTCTACTATTTTTTATGCGGTTAAATCTTCACCGGTGATCAATGATGTTACCTTAAACGAAGCTATCGATTCTGGCCTTGATAAAGTGGCTACAATCATTTCGAATGGCGCGGATATTCCCGGCACCGTATTATCCAAATGTTCGGCTGATTTTATACAAGTTTTTAACACTGCTGATGTCGTTATTTCCAAAGGGCAGGGTAACTTTGAAACACTCAACGAAGAAAAAAGAAAAATCTGGTTTTTGTTTCAGGTGAAATGTTCAGTTATTGCCAAACACTATAACTATAGGCTTGGTGATTGGATGATTCTAGAAAAATGATATATAGACTTTCAGATAAATAATTTCACGGCGTTATCGGTCGGAGATATACTAAAATGTATTATCTCCTCTCTCTAGCCTTGTGAAATGAATTATCTGAAAGTCTATGTCAGAGCAACTCTTCTGATAAAATTTGTTGATTGAATATGACGGTAAAATATGATATCCCTATTTATAGCTTTCCAGAAAAGTTTTTTGCTACGTTATCGGTCGTCGATGTATTAGATATACACCTTCCTCCCTGCTGCCTTGCCAAAATTCTTTTCTGAAAAACGATAGTAATTGGTTCAGCCCACTACTCGAATTACTTATAAAAAAGGGGACCACTATGAAAATTTTTTCGTATAATAATCAAAATTACCAAGTTGATGACTATGATTTTTTATGTGACTACGAAACCTGGGATCAAAATTTTGCTGAGGGAATGGCCTTAAATCTCCAAATTTCTAATAAGTTGTCAAATAAACAGTGGGAGGTTATCAATTATATAAGAGACCAATTTGAAAAGACGGGTGAATGTCCATTATCCTATAAAACATGTAAAGATAATGGGTTATCTACCAAAGAATTTAAAGCATTATTCCCAAAAGGGTATATGCGCGGGGCATGTAAGATAGCTGGAATTACATACAAGGACCATGTGTTACATTCTGCCATATTAAAACGACATCGTGGAGCATGCAATTTACTTGGAATTACATGCAATAATATAGCTGAAGAAAAAACAAAAAAAGAAGAAATGACAAAGAAGGTTTATCGTGTTGACATATATGGATTTCTTGTGGATCCAAAGGAATGGGATGAAACATATGCTATCTATAAGGCTGAAGAATTAAAGTTAGCCAGCGGCCTAACTGAACAGCACTGGAATATCATCAATTATCTAAGAAGCAGTTTTGAAAAAAATAAAAGCATACCCACCCTATTTGATTGCTGCGAAGCCAATGCACTTGAAATAGAAGACTTGGAAAAGCTTTTCCCAGATGGCTATCAACGAGGGGCTGTCAAAATTGCCGGTTTAAGAATCCCTTAAAGCCTTACGGTGTTTAAAAAAATGGACATTCATTTTTTTAAATGCCCATTTTTTTTTTGCATAATAAAGTTAAAGTTATTTAATAATTAATAAATAAAACGATGCCTTTTCATTTTTTTAGTTTATGTTGAACACTTGGAAATGCTTCCATATTTGTATGCGGTAGAAATAACGCTGACGTAAATTCATCCATAAAATCAGTGTTGGTTGAAAAATCGACATAAGTCATATTGTTTGATATATGCGCAGCTTCCTGACGACATTCTTTTGATAACAGCGCCATATAAGCGCCTGCAATGGAACTATTTCCCAAATACTTGAATTTATTTTTATCAATATCTGGCAGTAATCCGATACTGATTGCTTTTTCAATATCAAGATATTGTCCAAATCCACCGGTAATGATGATGCTATCCAATTGTGAAAAATCAAGACCGGATTGCTTCAGGAGAACTTGAAATCCAGCATATATCGATCCTTTACTCCGAATAATATTGTCAATATCAACTTCACTGAAAATAATGTCTTTTCCTACTGAAGTCTGATCAGCGTATGCGACAATATACGATGTATCGTTTTCATCACGAACTAGCCTTGGATGTGCTGCATCCTGTTTAAATTTACCGCTTTGGTCAATAATTCCAGTTAAAAGCATTTCTGAAATCAAATCAATCATTCCAGAACCACAAATTCCTCGAGGTAATCCGCCTCCAACGATAGATAGACTCGGAACAAACGTATCTGGATGGATCGATATTTTTTCAATTGCGCCTTCTTCTGCCCGCATACCCCAACGGACACCTCCGCCTTCAAAAGCAGGACCGGCTGAACACGAAGCGGTCATAAGCCAATCTTTATTGCCTAAAACAATTTCTGCATTGGTTCCAACATCAATAAATAGGGTTAATCCGTCTTTTTTGTGCAATCCTGTATAAATAATTCCGGAAACAATATCACCTCCCACATAACTGGCAGGTCCCGGCATAATAAATACAGCGGCAATAGGATTAACTTTAAGTCCGATACTTCCCGCTTTAAGAACCGGAAATGAGGAAACACAAGGGACATAAGGTTCACGTCTGATATGCCGAGGCTCGATTTGAAGCAGCAGGTGAGTCATCGTTGTGTTGCCTGAAATCACGACATTTTCAATATGCTCACGGGTTACATCAACGCTATCAATCGCTTCATTGATCAATCCATTGATCGTGGATAGAACCATAGTGCTTAATTTTTTAACACCGTTCTTTTCTGCACAAATAATCCGATTGATGACATCATCTCCACAGGCAGCTTGTCGGTTATGGCCTGAGGTGGCGGCTAAAATATCGCCGTTATCCATATCGACCAGATACACCACTATCGATGTTGTTCCAACATCAATAGCGAATCCTAATGGTTTTGGATTGCTATTTTCGGGTACAACACGAAGCACTTCACTTGAATATCTTTTTTGAACAACGGATGCTGTAACCTGCCAATTATTTTCTCTTACTGAATTGGCAAGTTCACGCATGACCTCTATCCCAATGCTCATTTGGCTGATATCACAACCACTTTTTTTCAAGCCCCGATATAGACGGTCTAAATCACTTATCGGGTCTTCAAGAGTCGGCGGGCTGAGTTCAAGCTCAACTCGCTGCAGCATGGGAGTGATTGTGGTTACAAGGCCAGCTAACTTTGACGTTGCTTCCTTTCCCATGCCTGCAACTTTAAGTTTTTTCTCTAATGTTTCTTCTGGTATTCTTACTGTTATATCCCCATGAACCGTACTCATACAGGCTAACAGATAAGATTTTTCTTTTTCTTCTTTACTAAGAAGCGGGCTATCAGAAATTGTTGGACTGCCTGATTCCAATACAAGTTTGCATTTACCACATGCCCCTTTGCCATTGCATGATGCATTTAAAGGCACATCTGCAGCCTGAGCCGCA
>PDZT01000342.1 GCA_002753105.1 Deltaproteobacteria bacterium YD0425bin50
CATGTAACTTTAATTGGTGAAGACTTATCTCATGTAAAAACACAAAGTCTTGCTTTTGCCAAAGTCATGCTGTTTCTTGTGGATGGATTTGATGAAACCAATGCTTATGATCGCTATCGCAGCATGGATTTGCTGCGTTTTGAATTGTCTCTAAAAGGCTATATGATGCGGGCTGTATCCCAATTTATGCGTGAATGGAGCCGTGTCAGCCATGAAGCAATCTCCAACGGATTTAATTTTCGTATCATGAGCAATGCGATTCGAAAACAATATCAGTCATTACCCTATATCCGGGGAATGGAGTTGCTCTTGGTTACATCTAGTAAGACTGATGTGGTTGAATTAAAATCCATCGGGCACGCGGCTATGCAGTACATTCAAGCGATGCGTAAAATGACAGAGGAGCTTGACTTTGACTGTGAAACTTGTCAATACCAAAAAATATGTAACGATGCTTCAGATATGCGTGTTATGCGAGAAAAATTGATGAAAACACGGGAGCAGTAACGAATCGGAATGACGTATTGTTGAAAATTTAAAATTTAAACTTGACTTGACACCTATCCTGTCTTGAGATATTTGATCACAACTATTTAGAGATTGTCGATTGTCGATTGTCTATTTTCTATTGTAATTGCCAAAAGATTCGTATTCGTATTGTTACAAACTAAAAAAATAAAAACCAAATGGCTTTTGAATTATTTATTGCTGGAAGATACCTTCGAACTAAACGTAAGCAGACATTTATATCGCTAATTACGTTTCTTTCCATCGCTGGTGTAGCGGTCGGTGTGATGGCATTAGTTGTCGTTATTGCAGTCATGTCAGGCGCGCAAACGGTATTTCGTTCACGAATACTTGGTGTTGAATCTCATATCATGGTTATGAAACATGGTGGCCGCTTTGCGGAATATGGTCAGATTATAGAAAAAATTGAGCAGATCAAAGGTATTCAAGGTGCGTCTGCGTTTATCTATACTCAATCTATGTTACGGTCTGCACATGGAGTATCAGGTGCAATGATTCGGGGAATTGAACCGGGGTCTCGTGTGTGTCCAGTTCCAAATGAAACCAAAGCATCTTTACAAAAGAAATTGGTTGCTGTGCAATCTGAATCTGATCAGACATCTATCATTTTACCCGGAATTATTCTAGGTGAACAACTTGCTAAAACTTTAGGAGTCATTGTAGATGATTTGGTTTATCTTGTGTCTCCAACAGGCCTGCTTTCTCCGATAGGTCATATCCCTACGATGAAACGGTTCAAAGTAACTGGGATTTTTAAATCAGGTATGTATGAATATGATGGCGCATTAGCGTATATTCATATTCAGGATGCACAAAAATTGCTTCATATGGACAATACTGTATCTGCTGTAGGTGTATGGATAGATCATATCTTTGAAGCTGAAAAATATAGTCAGGAAATTTTACAAGCAATATCTCAAGATGACCTGATTCCGATGTATTGGTTACGCGACTGGATGCAGATGAATAAAAATTTATTTTCAGCATTAAAGCTTGAAAAAACAGCGATGTTTATTATGCTAACGCTGATCATACTTGTTGCCGCATTTAATATTGCCAGTTCATTGATCATGCTTGTTATGGAAAAAACAAAAGACATTGCTATTCTGAAAATCATGGGCGCAACGCATAAGCACATTCGTACAATTTTTATGATCAATGGAATTGTAATTGGGTTTATTGGAACCTTGATTGGTATTACGTTTGGAATATTGATTTGTACACTTTTGTCCAAATACCCGCTTATTCAACTCCCAGAAGATATCTATCCGTTTGCAACACTTCCGATTCAGTTAAGATGGTTAGATGTTACTGTTATCGGATTCAGCGCATTGTTTATCACTTTCGTATCAACCCTTTATCCAGCATTCCAAGCTTCTCGTCAGAATCCAGTTGAGGCGATTCGGTATGGGTAGTCTGATGTCTCAACATAATAGCGTCCATGAACCGCTGTCAGAATCATGGCTTGAATTGCAGCATATATCAAAAGGGTATTCACTGAACAAAAATGCTATTGACATTCTCAAAGATATCAATCTAACAGTGAATGCTGGAGAGCGGATTGCTGTGGTTGGGCCTTCGGGTATTGGCAAATCAACATTGCTCCATATTATTGGCACGATTGATCGACCTGATACGGGCTGTTTATTATTTGAAGGAAAGAATATTTTTTCTTTTGATGATTTGCAATTGGCTCGTTTTCGAAATGAAGCCATTGGATTTGTTTTTCAGTTTCATCATTTATTACCTGAATTTACAGCACTAGAAAATGTCATGATGCCTGCATTTATTAGAGGGATATCCCAAAAAAACATATATCCGAAAGCAGAACATATACTTGTGAGAGTAGGGTTACAGGATCGATTACACCATCGGATAGGCGAGTTATCTGGAGGAGAACAACAACGGGTTGCGCTTGCGAGAGCATTGGTTTTATCCCCAGCATTACTTCTTGCAGATGAACCAACAGGGAATTTGGATAAAAAAAATAGTGAAAAAATTCATCAACTTTTTATTGAACTTAACCAGGAAACACATATGACGTTAATTGTAGTGACCCATAATCAAGGCTTGGCAGGATGTATGTCGCGCCGTATTACGATTGTTGATGGTCAATTACAGGAATGTAATCATAATGAAATGGTTTAAAGTAATCATGGCACAAGCCGGGAAGTGAGGTTTACATACATGTATAAACAAACATGGATATGTGTTTTGGTCCTTTTAGTATTCACCGTACAGAATAGCTTTTCAGATACGCTTAAAGATTCATCTGTGCCTAAAGTGATGCCCAAAGTGATGATTGGCCCCTTTACAATTCATGCTGTGAAAGATAAAGATAAATTACAGCAGAAGATTGATGAGAGTTTATCAACCTTATTACGTGAAAAAGGCGTAATACTCATTCCTGCGAAAAAAGATAGTTTTTTGATTCTTCAACAATCCACTCAAAAAGATAAACCGATTTTAGAAATGGATATGATTGAACAGCTCAAAAAAAATTTCCGCATGTACGGTACAGATTATTTGATCTGGGGAAGTTTGAGCTGGATTGGAAATCGTATCAGTCTTGATTGTAAATTACTTCCAATAGAGTCTGAAGAGGGGGTAGAGCTTTTTTTTGTTGAAGGCGATACTCTTGAAAAACTCGATGAAATGATCCAAAAAGCTGTGAATCACTTTGGATTGGTCTTATTTAAACAGGAACGAATTACAGCTATTAATATCATAGGAAACAATCGGATTGAAACTGATGCAATACGAAAAGTGATTCAGATACAACTTGGAGATTTATATCTTCCTGAACGATTAACTGAGGTTTTAAAAGCCATTTATAAAATGGGATATTTTGACCATGTTGAATTTCAAATAGAACCCGATCCAAAGACAGATGGTTCGGGGAAAAAACTTATAGTCCAGATCAAAGAAAAATCGAGTATTCGAAAAATACTCTTTAAAGGAAATAAATCCATTGACGAAGATGACCTGAAAGAAAGTATAAAATTTTCAGCAGGTTCGATTTTAAACAATGTTAAAATCAATGAAACTATTAATGCTCTCAAAGCACAATATAAAGACAAAGATTATCATAATGCTGTCATCACGTTTGAATTACTGGAAGCAGATAAAAATCAGGTAGATGTGCAATTTGTGATTAAGGAAGGCGAAAAAATACGGATTAAGACCATTACCTTTGAAGGGAATAAAGCCTATACACCCAAAGAGCTGAAAAAAGTAATGAAAACCAATGAAAAAGGATTTTTCTCATGGCTGACCTCTTCAGGTGAATTAAAAATGGAAGATATGAGTCAGGATGTCATGCGTATTGAAGCGCTTTATCAGAATAATGGCTATGCCACGGCAAAAGTGGGTGAGCCAAAGATTGAATATAAAGACAACTGGATATTTGTTACGATCAAAATCGATGAAGGTCATCGGTTTACTGTGGGTAAAGTTGATGTATCCGGCGATATGATTTTATCCCGGGATGAATTGATACAAATGGCTCAAATTGGAAAATCGCAGTATTATAATAGAGAAACCCTCCATAATGATGTATTGACATTTACAGATGTGTATATGGACAAGGGGTATGCGCATGTGGATATCTATCCTCAAGTGGAAAAAGATATGGAACATCTCAAGACTAATGTGAATTTTGTGATTCGGAAAGACAAACTCGTTTTCTTTGAAAAAATCAATATTCAGGGTAATGTCAAAACAAGAGACAAAGTCATTCGCCGTGAATTAAAAGTGTATGAACAAGAAATGTATAGTAGTTCTGAATTAAAACGAAGTATTCGAAATTTGAATCGATTGGATTATTTTGAAGACATCAAGGTGGATACCCAAAAAGGCAGTGCTGATGAATCTTTAAGCGTATCTGAAAAGCTATTCTGTACGGTGAATACTAAAAGGACCAAA
>PDZT01000343.1 GCA_002753105.1 Deltaproteobacteria bacterium YD0425bin50
AAACCATTTCAGAAGCCACAACGAATGTGATTTCAACCCTTGATAATTTAGGAGATATTACGGACAGCACGTCATCAACTGAAGTTACCAACACGTTAAATACAGTTACTGAACAAACTTCGGATATTATGGAAGACATCAATACTGGCCTAGCGAATAATGAAGTATCTGCAACTGAAGCGTTGGCGAGTATGGATGTGTTGGCAAAAACACTGACGGTTACGACTCAGGTGACAGATACAACCTCAACTCAACAAAATGCAATGGCAGAATCAGTTACGCTTGCCACAACCATTTTAGATCAGGTGAACAATTCAGAAACGGTTCTCACACCTGAAGCCTTAGCCAAAACTACGGAATCGTTAAATACGATTGTTGAATCTGTTTCAACGCTGATTAACTCAAGTTCCGGATCAACTGCACTGGATATGATTCCAACATCAGCCAATTTAATCACCAACATGCTGACATTACAGGATAACAGTGGAGGTGCTGGAACCGTTTCTGCTAGTGTAACCACTGCTGCCAATGATATTCTATCTGCAACAGCTCAGGTGATAACCAGTCAAGTCAATGCTTCACAATCTGCATCTCAGGCTTTATCTGTGCTGCCGGTGTTTAATCAATCGATTAATACAATATCTCAGGTAGTTGAACGAGGCGGAACCATAGATACACAAAATTTAGTGAATTCCCTGAATCAGTTTAGTAGTTCACTAACTCAGGTCAATCAAACCATGGCAGCACAGCAATCGCAAACACAGCAAGATCAAACACAGGTTACCCAAATGGTCAGTTCAATGAATACGCTTATGGATACTATGGGAACCATTGCAACGAATTTACCATCCACTGAATCTGTAACACTTTTAAACGGTATTAATAATTTAGTTCAGACCGGTGTTGAAACTATATTATCCATGCATCATCCATCGGAACAAGCCATATCGAATATGTTAAATAACATTGGCCAAATTTTTAGGCCAGCCATATCAGAGAATACACAGGTTTCAACGCAAGTCCTCAGTATTGCGGAGAAGTTAATTAATACCATACTTGTTTCTGTATCAGAAAGTGCCCATCCAGAACTCACTTCAATCGCCACTGAAACGCTTCAACAGGAGATGACTGGAATCATCACCAAAAGTGCGTCAACTATAAAAAATTCTGATGGACTCAATAATATTAAAAGTCTTGTTACTCAGATATCAAGTGTTGTATCAGAATTTCCTGTGGTTGTACCCTTAGACAATGCACTTGTGAGTGAAGTCCAAAAAATGAGCAGTGCGGCAACCAAAGCTGCCATTGAGGATATTTCAAAAGAATTGAACATTGATATTGACCCGGCAGTATTCAGTAATACTCAACTTATGCAGCAAACTTTAGCCAATAATCCGCAATTGATGGATGCTATTTTTGAAGCAGCGTGTGTGAATGTGACGCAAGGGCTTACCCCCAAACCAGAAGAAAGAACAACCGATGTGCTGGATTCTTTAGTCACAGAGGGTGATACTTCAGGCCAATCCTATTCAGCAGATGAACTCAAAGGATTGATGAATAGTTTACCCAACGTGCTTGATGCGAACAAGCCTGTTATTTTACTCCCAGATGGTAAACACATCACCTCATTGAATTCAGTTCAAAACACATTAACCACATTGGGAATATCTACAAATGCTGCAACGGATCCAACAGGTGTTGTGAATTTACTTGCTATGGAAACAGAACCCAAAAGTTTGAGTTCTGACAGAGGTATGAATATTCCCTTATACGCTGCAGAAACACGCATTGTTCCAGAACAAATGCCTTCAGGCTTGCACTCCATGCAGGACGGGACTTACCTGAGTGTATCTAATGGTATTGGGACTGTTGTGGCTCCAGCGCCAGAGGATGGTATTGGATTAACCAGTGCAGTTTCAGATTTAGGCATGGCCGGAAATATGGATTCACGAGGCAGAATGCAAATCCCTCTGGATGGCAGATCACGGTTATCTGAAAAATTGATTTCCGGAAAAAGTTTGAGCAGTGACCGCGGCATGAATATATCCCTTGGCATGGGATATGGTACGCGGGAACGAGAAGAACGAAATCGGGAAGCGGGTATAACGCAACAACGAAGCATGAGTTCAAGCCGAGGCATGGTCAGCTTAGATGTGGTTGGGGATGATCCTTCGAGTGAAAATTACCGCGTTGTGGCTAGCTATTCACAAGACCGATCGGGTCGGTCTAAAGCTTCAAAAGCAGATATTATCGTTGTTGAACAAGACCTTCCACCTGAAATCATTGATGTGGATGCGTTAACCAACTATTTTTCTAAAAAACAGGGATTACAATTTACTATCAACCGTAATACTGGTGTAATTGATATTAAAGAACGAGGTCGTTATAAATTTGATTATTTTGTGAACTCAACGGCTGATGATCTGTTCTGGTTCTGGATGAATGCGGATGAAAACATGGTTGCTGTCAAAACAAATGATTATAATTTAGATGGGCTGATGGATATGGAATTATGGACAGTGAAAGGACGACAAATTTTGTATCAAGTGAGGCCAGTTAGCCCGTAATCTATTCGGCCTTGATCTTCGTTTCGGCCACAATGTAGGGGCGATGCTTGTCATCACCATTTTGGAGGGCGAACACAAGGTTCGCCCCTACATCACACATTATGATCATTTGAGTGAAACGAAGATCAAGGCCAAAATATCTCCACCAACCTTTAGATACGCCCACACCACCCAAAGCTTTTATAAGCTTCCCTTTTTTAACACCATCAGAATAATCAAGTCAGCCTTCCCCCTTTAATAACCTTTGTACCTTTCTACAGATTTTCAGATAATTTAACATTTAATCAGGATTGACTTATATGGATAGATTATGTATATTGCCAGCTTATATTCTACTAAGTAATAATTTGATTTTTTTGGAGAAATCAAATGAATGAAAGTAAAACAGCTGAACAGAAATTAATCATTGAACAGGTTGAAAAAAAACTACATTTGCTTTCAAAAGAAGAATTATCACAAAAGATTGAGCAGATAGAGGAGCGTCTTTTTGATTTTGCAAATTTTAAGGAAGCAAAGATCGTTTTACTTTACCTGAATACGAGTATTGAAGTAGATACGACCAATATTATTCAAACCTGTATGAAACAGGAGAAAACGGTTGTTCTGCCCTTTTTTGATTCTGAAAAAATTAGCATGCGTTTTCTCAGGATAATGGATATCGATAAGGATGTAATTGTTACGTCTCGTGGCAGAGAACCCTCTGTAGAGCGTTGTAAACATGTTCCTATAACCCATATTGATATTGCTGTATTTCCGGGATACGTGTTTGATGAAAAAGGGGGACGAATTGGGCCTAATGAAGCTTATTATTATTGGCTTGTATCTAAATTACCATCAACAACAAGAAAAATTGCAATCGCATTTCAAGAACAATTTATTTATCCTTCAGTTACGGATATAAAAAGTCGAAATTTAGATATTATCTTAACTGATAAACGAGTGATATTTAAAATTTAGATAGGTCTTGATCTTCGTTTCGGCCACAATGTAGGGGCGATGCTTGTCATCGCCCTTTTGGAGGGCGAACACAAGGTTCGCCCCTACAATTCTGTCGATGATCAACGCCTTTAGATAACTACTCAGTGCCTGAGTAGTTACTAAATTTAGGATAACCCGAAATGATAACCTACAAACCAGAGATTAAAAGGGAATGCTCATGGATCTCATGGATGATAAAAAGTATGCACGGCGTCGCGAAGAAATGGTTCGTTTACAAATTGAAGCAAGAGGGATATCTGATCCACTGGTTTTACAAGCCTTACGAAAGGTGCCTAGGCATATTTTTGTTCCAGATGCATTAAGTGAACAAGCATACGGAGACCATCCGTTACCTATTGGTGATCAACAAACCATATCTCAGCCTTATATTGTTGCGGAAATGACTCAAAATTTAGAATTAACGAAAACGGATCGTGTACTAGAAATTGGAACAGGGTCTGGGTATCAAGCAGCAATTCTTGCAGAAATCGTATTTCGCGTTTATAGTATTGAAAGAAAACGGTCATTATATGATACCACGAGAAAACTTTTTGATACTCTTGGGTATTTCAATATCGTTACCCGTTATGGAGATGGTACTTCGGGATGGCGTGAAGAAAGTCCATTTGATGCCATTATGGTGACTGCCGGTGCTCCAAAAATTCCAGATGTATTAATTGACCAACTCGCTGATGGCGGAAGATTAGTTATTCCAGTCGGAGATCAACATAGTCAGATTTTAACGAAAATAAAAAAACAAAAACAGACAATTCAACAAGTTCCCTTGGGAGGCTGTCGTTTTGTTAAGCTAATTGGCGAACATGGATGGCCTGTGTAGAACACCTTACTTTACCTTAAAAAGAGAATTAAGAGATGGCATTGAATATTAAAAAGAAA
>PDZT01000344.1 GCA_002753105.1 Deltaproteobacteria bacterium YD0425bin50
CAGTTTGAATGCACAATAACACCTCATGAGCGCGGGCATCTTCTTTATTGAGATAATGACAGTCGTTTGTCGCAACTAGAGGAACGGAATGCCGTTGACTCATTTCCAAAAGCATTTCATTTAACCGATATTGTTGATCCAATGCATTATCCTGAACTTCAAGATAAAAATGATCTTCACCGAATACGCGTAAATAAAACTCAAGCGATTTTTCTGCTTCTTTTTTTTTGCCTTCAAGTAAAAGCCTTGGAATTTCACCATGTAAACATGCAGACATACAGATCAAACCATCTTTATGCGCCGCTAAAAGCTCCTTATCAATTCGCGGTTTGTAATAAAATCCTTTTAACTGTGCAATACTTGCTAATTTACATAAATTTTTATACCCTTCATTATTTTTTGCTAACAGTACGACATGGGATAATTCTTTATCTAATTGAGTTTTATTTTCTAAACCTCTTGGTGCTATATAACATTCACAGCCAATTACTGGTTTAATTCCTGCTTTCATGGCTTTTTGATAAAATTCAAGCACTCCATACATCGTACCATGATCGGTGATTGCTACTGCCGGCATATTCCATTCTTTGGTTTTTTTGAATAAAGCATCCAACCGAATGGCTCCATCTAAAAGGCTATATTCAGTATGTACATGGAGATGAACAAAATTAATTGGTGAATTCATAATCGTTTCTCTTTTGATTTTAGCCCAAGGCTACATCCAATAACATCATAACCGCAAAACCTGCCATTGTTCCTAATGTAGAAATATCCGTATCACTTCCCAATTGTGATTCAGGAATTAGTTCTTCAACCACGACATATATCATTGCACCTGCGGCAAATGATAGGGCATAAGGTAAAATTGGTCTCATATATATGACTGCAATTGCTCCAATAACTGCCGCTACAGGTTCGACTATACCTGAGAGCTGGCCATACCAAAAACTTTTCAGTCGTGACATGCCTTCTCTGCGAAGCGGAATGGATACGGCAGCGCCTTCTGGAAAATTTTGAATACCAATTCCGATTGCTAAAGCAATACTGCTGGCTAATGTAGAAGACACTTCGGGATACGCAAGAGAACCAAATGCAACTCCAACAGCCATTCCTTCAGGAATATTATGAATGGTTATTGCCAATACCAAAAGAATACTACGCTGCCAGCTCGTTTTAATTCCCTCGGATTTCTCGATTGGAAGTCCCAAATGTAAATGTGGCAAACAATTATCGATTCCCCAAAGGAACAAACCACCCATTAAAAAGCCGATAACTGCTGGGATCCACGGAGTCTGACCAGACATTTCTGCCATTTCAATTGCTGGCGCTAATAACGACCAATAACTTGCAGCTATCATTACTCCTGCTGCAAATCCTAACATGGCATTCAATACTTTTCGGTGAATGCTTTTAAAAAAAAAGACCATTCCAGCACCAAGAGCGGTTAAGCCCCATGTAAATAAAGTTGCTAATAAAGCTTGAACAAGGGGATTGAGTTGGCTAAACCAATTAGATTCCATTTGATAACTCCATCTTCTTGGTAGTTACAGTGTTATAATTACATTTGCAAAAAAGGAAAAAAATTGATAAGAAAAAATTAAATTACACATTTACCAAACAAAAAGTCAATTTTTTTAAACTAATCATCTAAAAAATGAGAATTAATAACTATATAAAAGCAAAGGAATGTATGGATTCAGAAGAAGACGACAAGCAAAAATTACAAAAAATGATCAAATACCGAGAAATGACCATTGATGATCTCGGAAAGGTTTTTCATCTTGGAGAAAAAGTTTTTAAAGTACAAAAAGCACCCAATAGTTATCGTACATGGGATGAATATGATGTAATTGAATTTTTCCAAAATGATCTTGAATTTTGTATTATTGCAGAATTCAAAAATGATATTATCGGATTTGTTTTGGGAACGACTGTTAGCAAAAATAATTCAGCATGGAAATACGGACATCTTGTGTGGTTAGGTGTTCATCCTGATTTTCAACGCATGGGAGTTGCTGAAAAGCTCTTTCTAAAATTCAAAACATTGATGCTAAAAGATGGTGTACGTATGTTAATTGTGGACACAGACGCTGAAAATTTAGCAGCGTTGCATTTTTTTCGAAAACATGGATTTGGCAATCCCCAACAACACATTTATTTAACCATGAATATTGATAATGAACGGAATCGGTTAAAGAAAAAAGAAAATGGAAAAAACCATTAAGTGTAATAATAATTAAACTTTAGAATGAGTATGTCAATTCAACTAAAAAATTCCTGTCGGGCATTAGATAATCACCGGGTATGGTAAATTTTTCTGAAGGATAGGTGAAAACCTGATTAAATAAGTTATATACTGAAATGCTGCATTCCATATCCGAAATAAAAGGAATGATATTTTTAAGAAGAATTGATGTGTTTACAATACAAAACCCCGGATGTTCTTTGCGTATATCTCCGTGTTGGCGTTTATATCCTCCTTGAATATGCCAATTCATAAACCAGTTGATCTGTTGGGTTAATCGGAAATTGGTTATGATATTTCCTTTATATGTGGGAACATCCCAGAGTTGTTCATGCGTTTCACGATTCTTTGATTCTTGAAGAGTGAAATTGCCTGATATTGACGATCCACGGCCAATATCATACATCAATTCAAGTTCAATCCCTTGTGAAATCAGTTGGTTCATATTTTGATAAACAGATATAAGGCCTTCATTTTCAAAATCGATCTCATTATACACATGGTTATAAAAACAAGTGATCGTTGAAGTTATTCCATTTTCCCATGCACCATGAATCCGAAATTCGTATGTTTCAATTTCCTCTGCATCCAAATCCGGATTGCCAACGAGTGCGGGGTTATTTTGACTGTAAAGTTCATTGAATGCAGGTGCTCGGAAAGCGCGTCCATACATCAGACCAAGATGATATCTTGGATAAAATGACCATATCATGCCAACACGAGGATTCAGGCTATCATCAAAATCACTATAATCATCATATCTACAACCCGTTGTTATACGAACATTTTCATAAATATCCCAAATATCCTGTAAAAATAATGCTTTAAATGTTCGTGAAGCGGGTTGATTATAATTTTGAATAGTTGTTAAGTCGTAAAGACTATCCAAAGGGACCACAATATTGTTTTGTAACGTATATAAAAAATTGGATTTATAGCGCACATGATACTGTTGCATATCTTCATAGTTGAGGCCGAAAACAAGTGTATTTTCATCCGATACTTGATAAGTTGACTGTATTTCAAAGCCTGTGCGGTTATTTTTATTTTTTGGAAACGTTACATAACCATCAGGCATGACAACTGGTCCAAATGGGGTTACTGCAATACTTCCCTCTGGATAAGCTTGATAAGTACCATAAAAAAAATGATGATTTCGATAGCCTCGAATGTAAAAATCAACATCTTCTGTCAACCTGTACTGATATTTTAGATTCAGATAGTAATCTTCTGATGGTTCGGTACTCATAGAATTCAATGCATGAACAAGCGTATAATATTGATCTTTCATTCGATCAACATATTTGCCTTCTATGGATAGTCCTTTATAAGCGACAGATAGAAAAGAATCATATTTTTTTTCATGAGTGTTTGCATGTCCGGGGGCACGGGATGCTTTTACGGGAATATGTATGGATTCCCAAAATTGATCTATTGCAGTTTGCCTGTCTTGTTCAACAAAAGGTCGATGCCCATCAGTGGTTAAATAATTCAAATTCATGAGCATTTGGAGATCATCCCACTGATCACCAAACACAATATTATATTGATGGGTATGATAACTTCCTGTTTTTACTTTAGTTTCCAACCCATTTATATCTTTACCTGTTTTGGTAATAATATTGATCACCCCTGCGAATGCATTAGCGCCATACAATGCTGAACCCGGCCCTCGAACAAATTCAATTCGTTCTACATAATCCAGATTCATATTATCATGAGTCCAAACAGCGCCTCCAGTAAAATTGTCATTTAATGGATGGCTATTGATCATAATAAGTATGCCTTGTGTAGTATCTTTTAATATGCCTCGAGTTTCCACATCGATCGAACTATCCTGACGATAAGTGAAACCGGGGACAGTTTGAATAACGTCAGCGAGATTTTTTGCACCCATTTGTTTAATTTGTTTATCTGTAACAACAGTGATGGATGATGGCGATTTATCGATACGTTCCATCACTCTTGATGCAGTAATAACGTATGTTTCAGCCTTTTGAAATGCCAGTTCACTATCTAAAGATTCGGAACGGGCTGTAGAATAGAGCGTAAAAATAAAAACAACTATAATCGTCAATAGGAATGGTTTCATGTATCACCAATAGGTTTATTCAATGATTTTATTAACAGAACCCAGTGCTTCTTTATTTATATTCAAGCCATACTCTTTTACTTTTTTCATATTTA
>PDZT01000345.1 GCA_002753105.1 Deltaproteobacteria bacterium YD0425bin50
TAAACGGGATGAAGCCTATTTCCATACCGTATTTTATCTAATCGTATGCGCTTCCGGCATCAATGCCCGCAGCGAAGTGTTGACCTGCTCGGGACGAATTGATCTGTTGATCGAATTTTCTGACAAATTGTTTATTATTGAATTCAAATGTAACCAAAGCGCAGAAACAGCAATTGATCAGATTCGTGAGAAAGCCTATCATCAGCCATATAGACAGAAAGGCAAAAAAATCATTCTGATGGGAATCCATTTTGATACGGAAAAGCGAAATCTTGCTGAATGGAAAACTGTTAATGTATAAACGCATCTACATATCTTGTCATACAGTAGGTATTGGCCTATCTCTGAAGACTTGTCTGAGAAACGGAAGCATAAGACAAAGTGTAATCAGTCCGCTGAGCCATAATGGGTGTTGGTAACCATACTTTTCCCCAAGCGGGCTATAAATCAATGCGCCAATAATATAACCGATCATAGTAAAAACATTAATTAACCCTGCATTCCCGCCCACTCTCTGGATGGAAAAAAGGTCACTCATACCTTTATACATAATCAATAGAATACACCCATCTCCAAAACCGTGAATAATTCTAAACAATACAGAAACAAAAATGGGTTCCATGATCATCCCTATATGCCCAATTCCAGAACAAAATAAGCCCAATATGGTATTGATTCTGAGTCGGTTTGGAGAATTGATATAATTCCCAAAAAAAATGACTGATACCATAATGGTAATGTATTCAGTACAAAGATACCACGAGACCTGCATGATTGATAAATGAAGATTTCGTTTAAGAAACAAAGGATAAGAGGCTTGTTCTGCCCCCCAGTGAGTGGCAAACAATAGCAGCCAACATGCAAATAATAATACCTGAGGATCCATAAAATCAGCATGATAGTCTGAAAAACGCACTTTTGCAATTGGCGTAGGCGATAAAAACCAAGCTGGAATAATGAGCAAAAGGGAGATAACTGCTGATGCAATGAAGATAACCGGGAAACTGATACGTTCAATACATAATCCAAATACAAGCGTTCCAAGCGTTAAACCTATAAAACGATATGCGTGATAATTTCCAATTCGCTTGCTTTGTTGATTATTATAGTCTGTTTTTAGGAGATACACATCTGTGCTTAACCGAAAAATCCAAGAGGATAATGTCCAACAAAAGAAAAGTATCAGAAAATAGATATATTGTTGAGTTAATGCCATTAAAATGTAACACAAAGCTTGTAAAAATAGACCCGTAAAAATCAGTAGCCGGCTATTAATACGGTCATTGCCTATTCCTGCTGGAAAAGCGGCTAATATACCTGTAATCGCTTGAGCTGAAAACAGTATGCCAATCTGATACCCTGAAAAACCCAAATTTTCTTTTAGATATACAGTTAATAAAAAAGTCGTAACAGCTACCGCAAAATTATAATTAATTAAAATGACTGCAAGTAAGCCGTCTCCTCGTTTCACTCCATTCATATGATTACCTTAACTTATATAGTGTGTATTAATTTATTTTAGCATCAGAACGAAATTGCAGATTGATATTGAGCTTTTCAAGAGATAAGTGCAACGTATCTGCCAATGCAGGATGCTGCTTTTCATAGGATGAAATAAACGCTTTGACTTCTGCTGTCTTTTCCAATCCACATATTGGAACAATTGCCTCAATAACACGTTCATGATGAACAGGATGAAATTGTTCAAATACGTTCAGGTTTCTAATATACCAGTCCCAAATTAAGGGAATAGCACATGGATTGTCCGTCATTTTAATAACCACTAAATATTTATTTCTGCTCGGAATGGTCTCAAGTATGTATTTTTGGAGCTGAATAAGAATTTCTTTGGGCTGGAAATAAGCCAATGCAGACAGAATATTTAATCGTTGATGTTCACTTTGGGTTTTATCGATTTGATACTGCATCCACTCAAAATCGTCTGTCTTGCCAAAAAACGCTCCAGTTTGATAAATACTTTTCATGATATTTGGATGAATGGACTGGCCTTTTCGTAGGTTTTGGTACTGGTTTTGGGTAAAGACTGTAAGGGATTCAGACCCCAAAGACACTCCCTGAAATAGAATGTAATCTCTAAGGATTGATACAGGATGAGGTTCGTTAGCCTGAGGCTCATATCCAATTCGATTGAGCATATTTTCAATAAGTCGAACACCGGTTTTTGTGATTTCAGATTTGTACGAGTCATTCATGATGATATATAAAGAGTGTATGTGGTCTGAAATGCTAAGCAATGGTAAAAAATGACATTCCTGCTCATAATTTGATAAAAAATTCAAATACTCTGACACAGATAACCTGTTACTTTTCACATAGGCAAATAAATCATTTTCAATACCAAAACGATCTTGAGGTGAAATTTTCTGCTCACGAATGAGGTTACATAAGTTGTGCCTATCCTCGACTTGTTTGTACCAAACCCGATAAAAACCTGATTGTCCTTCATTCAGTTTATATGCAACCATAGGCTCTTGAATATCGATGGCTGCTGTTTGGGTTTCCATCAAGAATTTAGTGCTTGAAATATTGCCTTGTGCATCAACCATAGAGATGGATACGGGTATTGGCCATTGTTGGTCAAATGTGTTTGGAATATAGGTAAACCGATTTTGCGATAGAATAAGTTGATTGCCTTGCTTTTCAACCTGAATTTCAGGAAAACCAAGTTGTTCAACCCAGCCTTTCATAATGCGAACAACAGGCTGTTGGGATAGGTTCTCAAGCGATTCCCAAAGATGATCACTTGTGGCCGTGTCATACGCAAATTGACGCAGAAAATGCTGAATCCCTTGTTGAAAAGCATTGTCACCAATATAGCCATTAATTTGTCTTAAAATACTCCCGCCTTTATTATAAATGATAGGTGCGGTACTTGCGTTAATGACTACATGCTCACCTCCCGGAATTTCAATAGCCACTGTTTCATGCAGACCATCTCTTGACATGGCCGAGGCGGATTCGTTGTATAAAAATCGTTCCCAAACGCACCAGTCTGGATAATAATTTGCAACAACGCGATATCCAAAATAAGTGGCGAAACTCTCATTTAACCACAAATATTTCCAGCTTTTTGGTGTAACCAGATCGCCAAACCATTGATGTGCGATTTCATGAGAAATCACCTCATAGATTCGTTCTAAATTCGCATTAGAAGTAAGCTCTGGAAACACAAGCAAAAGGTTTTCCCGAAAAGTCATGGCTCCCCAATTTTCCATAGCGCCAAAAGCAAAATCAGGAACGGCAATTAAATCGAGTTTGGGCAGGGGATATGGAACACCATAATAGGCCTGACAAAAATCAAATGATTTTCTTCCGAATTCAAGCGCACATCGTGCATATTGACTCATCGATGGCGGAGTTAAGGCTCTAATGGTAACGTTGCCAATATCCTGAAGACAATCAAATTCACCAACACCAAAAAATAAAAGATAGGTGGACATCTTGGGTGTACGATGAAATAAAACTCTTTTTTTCCCGGATTCCAAGTAGGTTTCTTCAGCTATAAATTGATTTGATATTGCAGTCAGATGATGATCAATAATCATTTCTATGCCAAATGTAGCCTTATAGGCAGGGTGATCAATACATGGAAAAGCACTACGGGCATCACTTTCCTGAAACTGCGTAACAGCCATATATTTTTCTTTGCCATCAACACGATACTTACAACGATAAAAACCTCTCATGGTCGAGTTGATTTGTCCATGATAATCAATAGAAATTTGGATACTTCCCTGAGTAGGTTCTGGTAAAAGAATCTTCATTTGTTCTTCTTCACTATTGATATAAAATTCACATATTTTTTTTTGGTTATTGACGATCCAAGTACACTTTCGAACCGCAATATCGACGATATTTAATTGAATTTCAGTAGCAGGTTCATGAGCAATCAGATCGATGAGCACAGTACCCGTAAATGTAAATTGGTTTAAATCCGGAACAAGTTTAATTTGATAGTGAACAGGATATAATTTTTGGATATTCTCTGCTGTATTCATCATTATTATATAATCCTTAGTATTCTGATGATTGATATTGTTTCTTAGAATTTATTTTGATTATTGTTTCACAAAGCACATCAACTCAAAAACATATCATGATCCTATAAAAAAGCAAATTGATTCTTGATTCTTTGATTCCGAACAAGGTTAAAGGATGATCAAACAGTTACACCGTGCGGGAGGTTCGTTTTGATTGATACTCAACGAGTTTATCTGGATTCAGTTGTCCAATAGTAATCATTAAGGATTCTTTTCGCTTGGCAGACACTTCTAACCAATTCTTAATTTCTTCTCGTAACACCTCTTCACCCACTCCTTTGCGATGTTTGGTAGGCGTCATACTATTATCCAAATAACCTGAATTAATATAGGTCCATTCATCCTTATTTTTTGAGATAATTCCTGTA
>PDZT01000346.1 GCA_002753105.1 Deltaproteobacteria bacterium YD0425bin50
GTGAATTTAGATATTATCAAGTAATAATTTATGGGTATTATTGTATTCATTGATCCTAAAATATTAATAAACTCCTCATATAATCCTAATTCAATTCTAACAAAACTACTTTATTTATCATAACCAATGTAGCTGGTTATTGTTTTGTTATTGTTGATATAAGGAAAATATAGCTACTGACAAATAGGAGAAGCGAGCCTGTAACATGAAACCTGTGTTAAAATCCCATTCATTTTTAAAACATCGGCGTTATATAACTGAGCATGTTATCTTTTTTTTGTTCAAAATTGCAGCGCTTATTAACGGCCTTATTCTTGGAGTAATTGTTTATTTTATAACAGTGAATGGCTGGAGAGCGATTAATTGGACATTTTTAAGTCAGCCTCCAATGGATTCCATGACCAAAGGCGGAATATTACCTTGTATTATCGGAACATTATGTCTAAGTTTGGGATCGATTATTATTTCGTTTCCAATTGGAGTGGCTTCAGCTATTTATCTGAATGAATATGCGCAACAAGGTCGTATCTTGAGAATTATTCGTTTATGTATCAATAATCTTGCTGGCGTGCCATCCGTTGTTTTTGGATTATTTGGGTTGGCTTTTTTTGTAACATGGTGCAATTTTAAAGTTAGCATTTTATCAGGAGCATTAACATTAGGACTCATGTCTCTGCCAGTCATCATAGGTTCAGCAGAAGAAGCATTCAAGTCAGTACCGAATACGTATCGAGAAGCTTCCTTAGCCTTAGGCGCTACCAAGTTTCAAACGATTTTTAAGGTTGTTTTGCCGACGGCCTTGCCCGGAATATTAACCGGCGGCATTTTAGCGGTTAGCAGAGTTGCAGGTGAAACAGCTCCCATCATGTTTACGGCTGCGGTATTTTTTACAATAGACATGCCCTCTTCTATTTTTGATAAAGTGATGGCATTGCCCTATCACATTTATGTATTAGCAACTGCTGGCACGCAAATTGAGACAACCCGACCTTTACAATATGGTACCGCTTTAGTATTAATTGTTCTTGTTTTGGGAATGAATTTGTTTGCAATTGTTTATAGGTCTCGTTTAAGAAAAAGGATGTATCAATGAATTTACCGGTCAAGATTGCTTCACAAAACCTTGGTTTTTATTATGGATCTGTAAAAGCATTGCATGAAATTTCACTAGAATTTTATCAGAATCAGGTTACGGCTTTAATTGGCCCGTCAGGTTGTGGTAAAAGCACTTTTCTAAGATGTATGAACCGAATGAATGATCTCATTCCGAATACTCGGGTTGAAGGCCAGCTTCTTCTGGATAACCAAAATATTTACGCGCCTGTGGTTGATGTGGTTAATCTCAGAAGCCGTATTGGCATGGTCTTTCAAAAACCAAATCCTTTTCCAAAAACGATTTTTGAAAATGTTGCCTACGGATTGAGAGTCAATGGCACATATCATAAACTCATGATTGCTGATCGGGTGGAAGAAAGCCTGAAAGCAAGCGCTATTTGGGAAGAAGTGAAAGATCGGCTGCATACATCCGCATTAGGGCTTTCCGGTGGTCAACAGCAAAGGCTTTGTATTGCGCGTGCTTTGGCTGTAAAACCTGAAGCATTACTCATGGATGAACCGTGTTCAGCTTTAGACCCGATTGCCACACAAAAAATTGAAGAGTTGATTCATGAATTAAAAAAGAATTATACAATTATCATTGTAACGCACAACATGCAGCAAGCAGCAAGAGTTTCAGATAGAACAGCTTTTTTCTATATGGGAAAGCTCATAGAAGTCGGTGATACAGAATCTCTTTTTACAAAACCGAAAAATGAAGCAACAGAAGCGTATATCACAGGACGTTTTGGATAATATACAATAGGTGAATATAATGATTCAACACATGCATAGACAGGTTGACAAAGTTAAAAAAATGATCCTTTCACTCGGTTCAATGGTTGAAGAGCGGGTACGCATGAGCAGTCAGGCAATTGAATCCATTGATGCGGAAATTGCTGAAAAGGTTATTCGCACAGACTATGAAATTGATGAAATGGAAGTGAAGATCGAAGAAGAATGCCTTAAACTATTAGCGCTGTATCAACCTGTAGCTGTTGATTTGCGCTTTATTATTGCGGTCATTAAAATCAATAATGAATTAGAGCGTATTGGTGATTATGCTGTGAATATTGCACGCCGTATCAAAAAAATATCCAAACAGGATATCTGTGATTTTCAGTTTGATTATTCGGTGATGGCAGAAAAAACGCAATATATGCTTAATCAAAGCCTGAACGCTCTCGTCAATCTTGAATTAGAAACTGCATTTAAAGTGCTTTCTATGGATGATGAAGTTGATGCTATCAAAAAAAATGCCTATGCTCAAATCAAGCAAGCCATGCGTCAATATCCCGAGAATTTAGAATATTTAATTAACCTGTTTTTAATATCAGGGAATCTTGAACGCTTAGCTGACCATACAACGAATATTGCTGAGGAAGTCATTTATTTAATTGAAGGTGAAATTATCCGGCATAATAATAAGCAAATATCATAGGGATAGATCAGGATGTCCAAAGAGCATATTCTTATTGTTGAAGATGAGGAAGATATTCTTGAGTTGGTGAAATACAACCTTACTCGTGAAGGATATTCAGTAACTGGAGCAGTTACAGGTGAAGAAGCGCTTAAAGTTGTCGCCTCATCCTCCACTGATCTGATTATTTTGGACTTAATGCTTCCCGGAATAGATGGTTTAGATGTTGCTAAAAAGTTGAAAGAAAATCCCAACACCCGAAAAATTCCAATCATTATGCTCACTGCAAAAGGCGAGGAAGTCGATATTGTTACAGGACTTGAATTGGGAGCGGACGATTATCTCACAAAACCATTTTCTCCAAGAATTTTACTTGCCAGAGTCCGTGCGGTTTTACGAAGACATTTAAAAAAGCAAGAGGATCAAACGGAAATCATGATTGATGGCATAAAAATTCATTTAGGCAGAAGAATCGTGCAACTCAATGACAAACCTGTTGATCTGACATTTACGGAATTTGAATTACTGGTCTTATTAGCCAAAAAGCCGGGCTGGGTTTTTACGCGTTCGCAAATTGTTGATGCCATACATGGTGTTGGATATGCGGTTACAGAACGAAGTGTGGATGTTCAAATCGTTGGATTAAGAAAAAAACTAGGCGAACTTGGAAACTATATTGAAACTGTACGGAGTATTGGGTACAGGTTTAAGGAAATTGAATGACACCCAAAAAAATTATCTGGCAGATTTATCCATCGTATTTGCTAATTACGTTAATAGCATTAGGGTTCGTCTCTGGATATGCAATTCGAACGTTTAAGACATTATTCATTGAAGAAACAATAACTGAATTGACTGTCAGAGGAAAACTTTTAGAAAAACAGGTAATTCATTACTTCACGCCTGTGGATGTGTTGAATATAGACAGGCTGTGCAAAGACGTCGGTCAATTTGCAAGTACACGAATCACTGTGCTGTTGCCCAATGGAAAGGTTCTTGGCGATTCTGATAATGACTTTTCTCAAATGGATAACCATTTAGACAGACCTGAAATAAAACAGGCATCAACTGGAAAAATCGGGTCATCTGTTCGATACAGCCGAACGCTTAATCAACGAATGATGTATGTGGCTCAACCCATTTTTATAAAAAATCATGTGGAAGGAATTTTACGAATAGCGATTCCGTTGACAGGAATCGATGCAGAATTGTCAGCTTTTAAAAAAAAAGTCGCCACTACTGGACTCATCATTGCCTTGATTGCTTCAGCTATCTGTTTTTATATTTCAAGAAAGATTAGCCAGCCCATTGAAGAAATGAAACAAGGCGCAGTGTTGTTTTCAGAAGGCTATTTAGATTTTCGTCTAACTCCTCCGCCAACAAGTGAATTGGCGAGCTTAGCAAATGCAATGAATCTCATGGCTGAACAATTACACTCCCGGATTCAACTGATTAGAAATCAACGCAATGAATATGAATCTGTTTTGTCGAGCATGGTTGAAGGGGTAATAGCAATAGATTTGGATGAAAAAATTCTTAAAATAAATCAATCGGCTGCCAACATTTTTAATATTAACCATATTCCAACCATAGGTAAACACTTGCAAGAAATCATTCGTAATCATGACCTTCAAAAGATAGTTGATCAGGGGTTAGAAAGTGGAGAGCCTTTTATGTCTGAAATTGAACTGTATCAGGATCAGAAAAAAGTGTTTCGCATTCATGTGTCGCCATTATGCGATATAAAAGAACGCATTGGAATGCTTTTGGTCTGGGATGATATCACACAGCTTAGAGCGCTTGAGAACATGCGCCGTGAGTTTGTTGCCAATGTCTCGCACGAACTGAAAACACCACTGACAGCCATTAAAGGATTTGTCGAAACTTTATTAATCGGCGCTATCGATAAT
>PDZT01000347.1 GCA_002753105.1 Deltaproteobacteria bacterium YD0425bin50
TATAGCAAAAGTGTCCTTATAAAAAAACAAAAAAGTGATGGAAAAATTTTTTTACCTTATTTCAATATCTAATTGAATTTATTGAAATTTTAAATTCAATTATTTTTGATCTGAATCGCTGAGAAATTGTTATCCCTAAAAACGACAACAAAAGAAGGGAGTTTTTGACAAAAGATCAAGCGAACCTTCTTTTATCTGAATTGTCAAAATTAGAAAACAAAACTTATTACAATGTTGCCTTGTTATCAATGAATACTGGCCTAAGAATAAAAGAAATAATCAATCTAACATGGCAATGTATCAACATTGAAGCAGGAACAATTTTAATTGTCGATAGTAAAGATAAAAAGAATAATGAATTTGCATATATGACGGGAGAAATAAAAGAGTTATTCACTTCTTTACATAGCCAAAACAATCAACCGCAAACAAATGTATTTGATACAAATTATCAGTCATTAAGGCGTCATATTCAGCCCATATTGAACGATTTATTTAATCAGGGGGTAACGGACGCAAGATTTAAAATCGTTATTCACAGTTTGCGCCATACTTATGGAAGCTGGCTTGTGGCTCAGGGCGTGGACATCTACAAAGTATCAAGATTGATGCGTCATAAAACCATTCAAATGACATTGCGCTATCTTCACTCTCAGGACAAAGACTTGATTGAAGCTGTTAAGAAGCTGGAGCAATAGCCATGAATGATAGAACTGTTTTGAGTAAAGCACGCCATGCAATAAATGAATTATTTATGAAAAAAGACTTATCTAATTTATGTGATAGGGAACGACAATTTATAGATGATTTAAGACTGGCGTTAAACAAATACGATGATTTAAAACCGAAGTACAAGAAAGAAGATCACATTATAAATTGCTATATTTCATCTTTATTTAGGTTACATTTAGGGAATAATTACCATGATAAATTTTTAAATGGTCAATTTTTATCAGGGGGAAAGGAAGACTTTACAGTCATTTCAAATGATATAAAGATTGAATCTCTTGTTTTTGCGTCAAAACAACATGATAAATCCATCGGATATTGCTTCATTCTCATAAAAAAATTCTCACATAAAGAAAATATTAGGGGCTTAATTCCAAAAATTGACAAGGTGAAAAGGATTGAATTAGGCATCAAATAATTGAGGTATAAAAAAAAATATACCGCTGAAATAATTAGATTTTTTTAAATTTAGCATTTAGCATTATAATACCCATAATCAAATTTAGTTTTTGGTTATGGGTTTTTTATTTTTATAACTTCAAAAAAAAGGATTTAACGCCATGATAGACAAATCAATTTTATCAATAATGCCGGAATATATTGCAAGGGAAGACATACCGAAATTTTTTGGAAGTGCTATCAATCTAAAATATCTCTCAAATTTAGATTCTAAAGGCATGGGCTGTCAATCAAGAATGAAGCTGGGACGAAAGAATATTTACAAATCAACTGATTTTCTCAACTGGATCGAAACACGTCTAACAGCAATTCCAAAAAGAAAAGCTGAGGCATCAGCATCTTAAAACAGGCAAAAAAAAGACCTGATACAGGAGATCGTATCAGGTCAATTTTAAAACTGGCAATTTGGTTTCTTGGCGGAATTCAAATTTGCTAAAACATGAGAAGATATTAAATGAAAAATTCAGAAAAATCAAACGATTTATTTATTCAAACACAAGAAATTATTGGAGTTTTGAAAGAAAATAAATTCTATAATGAAGCATCAAGAATGCAGGTTTGCCTTGACTGGAACAAAACAAAATCAGGTTCAAGGTTTTTATGTCAGTTGAGATATTGCCCTATTTGCAATCAGAAAAAGGCGAAATCTTATCGGTCAAAAATCATCAGGAAGCTAAAAGCAAATAATCTTCATTTAGAAGATTACACAATATTCTTTTGCAGGCTTACCCCTAATCAAGATCAATCAATTCAAGATCAATTCTCAAGCATAAAAAATCGGGTGCAGATACTCTCATCTCCCATTTTTTTAAACTCCATAAGTCGGTAAGGGATCAGGTATTTTACTTTTTAAAAAAAAATTGTTATTCAATTCTCGAGCATTTTTACTAGTTTTATTATGAATAAAAGAAATAAAATCCTCCCAATCTCCATTGATCTCTATGCATCGTAATTGCAGTAATGCCTCAGCTCTTTCTTTTATCCATCTCATTCCGCCCTCATCAAACCTTTTAGCCATCACATATTTTACCGCACCTTCCACCGCACCTGATCCGATCTCTAAATCTTGTTCTTGAAGTTCTTTATAATTCATCTTATTTATACGCTTCTCAAGATAATTTTTAACCTTCTGCAATCTTTCTCTTTTTCCTTTCATTCCAGGCCCCTTCTTAGGAAGAGTATTCAGCCATTCTTCAATCTCTTTGATGATGTCTAAAATTCTTCCATTGTAAAGTGCATCTTTCTGAGCCTCAACCCACTCAATAACTTCATCACTTCCTTCTTTGTACAAACAATGCCCCGCTTCCCATAAATATTCTGTCACATGAAATACATCTATTGTATGAATAGCTTCAGGGAAAAGCTCATCAATATACCGCTCTAAATCGTTGTCTCCATCTGTTACAATCTGCGTAATCTTTCCGCTTTCTTTTGGAAAACCACGCTTATCAGCTTCACGTCTGGCTATTGCTACTGCATGACGCTTACATGCATATGATGCATAAACTGTTTTATTGATCGGTCCATCCAATAAACCCTCTGTGTTTCTCTTCAGTGTATACATCACTACGATGGTAGCACTTTTGCCATTTTTAGATTTAGAACCTTTCTTTTTGCGTTTCTTTGAACCACGACATTTGCGGGAAGCCTTTGATCTTTGTCGTTGTGACTTACCTTCACCATTTTTTGACCTTTTGCCACGACGTTTCTTTAATTCTTCTTCAGTAGCTGTAGGAGACGCCTTGCTATCAATTTGGATGATCAAAATTTCGCCATCATTTTTGGGAATTGGCGATGACTCAAACCATTCGCTTGTATACCTGCCCAAGCCTAAAACCATCTCTTCCACAGTTCTTTGGCACGGTGACCAATCCAAAAACATCTTTAGCATGATCACTGACTGGGCGTAACTCATCTTGGTTGCAAGTTTTGCAGCATAACTGCGCAGTAACATGCTAAACCCGTCTAAAGGCAATCCAAGTTCAATATCCAGAGGATAATATCCGCCTTCATTTTTACCTCGAAAAATATAAGTTCTCCAATATCTAATCTTGCCAAATAGGGTTCCAATAACACGATCATTCGGTACTTGAAGCTTGTGTCCTTTCTGAATAATCTGGTTATTTTCTCTCCATTGTGATTCGCGTGAGCATAAAAAAAGCAATACAAAAAATTTTCCTAATTTATAAATTTTTTTTAGTAATTCTTTCTCAAATTCGTAAAATGTTTCAGTTTTGCAAGCAACTACCCATTGAATAATTTCAAAAACTAATGTATTAATCTGATCTTTTATTTCAAATGCCGTAAAAGGTTGGATCGTAGTTACAAGCTCATGGTCAGTTGAAGTTCCCTCGGCTGTTTTTTATCTATTTGATTTTCTTGCATATTTGTTGTTATTCCTTTTCAAAATTAAGCGTTTTTAAACTATAATCTCAAAAAATATTGTAATTGTCCCATTAAAAATAAAATGCTATATAAAAAATTTGGAAGTTCACAGTATCTGCACCCTAAAAAATCAATGGAAGGCTTTTATAAAGGCAAAGGCTTTTAAATCGATTGTCGGTTATGTAAAAGGTGTGCATTTGACAAGCAGTGGCATTCATACGCATTTGATATTTCTTAGCAGTTCAAGTGGATTGCAATTGGACAAATATTTTGATTACGTTAAACCTATAAGGCGGGACAAAAATACCTATCAACAACTTTGTTCAATAGCAGGCTATTCAATAGATCAGAAATCATTATTAAGCATACTCAATGAAGATTTAAAAGCCTTCATTAACGCAAAAACGGACATCTATAAAAAGCGTCTTATCCAGTTTGGCGGCATTTTACGAAAAAAGTAAAATTCCCCTACCATAATACTATATATTACGAATAACTCACCCCGTTTTGCCATTTAGAAAAATGACTTATCCCTATTATCGGACATCACTATAAAAAAACCTAATAATTTCAAAGTAGTTACATACAATCAATCTATCAATCTATCTATCTATCTATCTATCTATCTATCTATCTATCATTTTTAATTTAAACTTGACTTTAACCATTGATTTAACTAAAATAATAATTATAGTTTAATTTTAGTTTAACCATTATTTTAACTAAGGGGTGAATATGAAGTGGATTGATAGACAAAAACAACTTGGAAGAAAACCTTTACTTATTCCAATACATCAACGGTTTATAGATGCTATGGAAGATGAGAAGATCAAACTTGGCTTAT
>PDZT01000348.1 GCA_002753105.1 Deltaproteobacteria bacterium YD0425bin50
ATTAATTTGAAATAAGCTTAATATCTACCATCAATTAATTTTAGCTGTAACATCGGCTGAAGAAGTTATTGCTGCAAGGAATTATTCGTTTTTTTAATGCTATCATCCTTCAGTTTGTAACGTTGAAATTTATGAAAGGAGGATGATACTATGGCAAAAGGAACTGTTAAGTGGTTTAACGACAGCAAAGGTTTTGGCTTTATCCAACAAGACGAGGGACCAGATGTGTTTGTGCATCACAGCGCAATCAATGCAACTGGTTTTAAATCTCTCAGTGAGGGTAATCGTGTTACCTTTACGATTGAGCAAGGTCCAAAAGGGCCAGCCGCTTCTAATGTAACCACTGTTTAATTACTTGTAAAAATAAAAAACACCTTTAAAACTTCCGGTATTTGTATATATCGGAAGTTTTAATATTAATAGATTAAGGTGTCGCCAACATTTCCGACAAAACTTACGTTAAGCCAACCAGTCATAATTCAACTATTCTCATAAATTTTAAGGAGAACAATATCGATGGATTCTATAGCAGTACTACTTATTTTTCTATTGGTGTGGATTTTATTACAGCGATGGATATTACCAAAATTCGGTATCCCAACCTGAATGTCATCAAGCTGTTCTCTGGAAGAGAAAAAAAATAAAAAATAAAAGTTAGTCGCAAAAATTTCTGCGGTAGGGTTGACTACCCAGAAAGTCATCATGTAAAAAATGATGACTGTAAGAACTGCACAGTGCCTGCCGTTTTTAATTCGAAAGATGAGTCTGTTAATTCAGGATATAAACCATAGTAAACAGTATAGCTCATAAATAGATGATTGAATATGAACATATTTGTCCTATGTACTGGCCGTTGTGGATCAACAACTTTCATTAAAGCATGTAAGCACATCTCAAATTTTTCTTCAGCTCACGAATCAAGATCAGCGTTTCTTGGAGCAGATCGCTTGAATTATCCAGAAAACCATATTGAAGCTGATAACCGGCTGTCTTGGTTACTAGGTAGAATAGATAAAGTTTATGGAGCAAAAGCATTCTATGTTCACTTAAAAAGAAATATTTATGCTACAGCGGCCAGCTTCGTCAAACGCTATGAATTCGGAATTATGAAAGCTTATCGACATGATGGGATAATCATGGGATTGCCAGAAAGTAGTGACCCTATATCTGTTGCGTTGGATTACTGTGATACTGTGAATAGTAATATCGAAACCTTCTTGAAGGATAAATCCCTAAAAATGGAGTTTCATTTAGAGAACGCTGAAGAAAATTTTAGATCATTCTGTGAAAGTATTGGAGCCGATGTTAATATGTATGCTGCACTTTCAGAGTTCAAAATTCGCTATAATGCGTCTTAAAAATATAATTTTGGAACAAGACAATCAATCAAGGAAAGGTATAAACTGTAAGGGAATAAAGTCTTTCTCTACCACGATGTACTGATACCATCCTAATAGAATTTTCCTTTCATCGTATAGCTGTTCTTGTTTCATAATGCCACCCAGAAGACAGCATCCATAGACGGTGCCGATGTCCATTTTGATACAAATCACCACCATGATATGCGATATCTTCTTCGTATAGTGAGCACCAACCATTGGGAACTTCATGGAATCGGGGATGAAACAGAATGGGCTTAGTTTGAGAAATCTGTGTTATTGCATCTGATGTTTTTGAAAAACGCGAAAGCATGGTCAATGTTACAAACACAGGCGGCGGGATGATCAGTTGCCCTTTAGTATGCAACTGAAGGGCATGTTTTGGAGTCAACCATTGATAATCCAGAATTTCTTTTCCATCTACATGAACCATCTGAGGATTGTTTTGATCATCAAGTTCTGTAATAAATACCCATGTTGAATAGCGTTTACTCAATCCTGTTGGCGTTGTCCAATGCGAAAGTGGAATTAATGATGATGGATGAATGACAAGAGATGCTTCTTCAGATGCCTCACGAACTGCTGCAAATCGTGATGTCTGAAGTATATCTCTGTCTATTGCCTGATCAAAATCTTCAGCATCTACCCGTCCACCCGGAAATACCCAATTCCCTCCGAAAAATTTAATCATAGGATTTCGATAAAGAAGTAAAACCTCTATAGTATCCGATAGGTTCCGCATTGGAGTTACTGTTGCTGCAAGTTCAAGCTTCTGATGATTATGAGTATTGTCTGACATGAACATATCCTATTTGAAAAATTATTCACAAGCTAACAACATGCGCGTTATGCTGTCAGCATAGACTCGTCCTAACGTGCTCAAAAAACAATATCCATGTTGAATTTTTATGTAATCATGCTTTGTTAAGGTTTGAATGGCTGTTTGGTATTTTTTTTCAAAATCTTCATGAAATTGTGTCTGAAAGGTTTCTAAGCATAGTCCTTCACGGGTTCGCAAACGCAAGTCAATCATTTCAATTCGTTGAGCTTCCGTATCTAAACTCTCTTCATTTTCAATTGGGTATTGCCCCAATTTCAGCTTTTCAATATAAATCAATAAATTACGTGGATTCCACCATCTTTTATTAGAGATAAAAGAGTGTGCAGATGGTCCTAAGCCAATATAAGGAGCAAATGACCAGTATTTTAGATTATGTTGGCAACGGGTTGATTTATTTTTTGAAAAATTGGATATTTCATATTGTTCATATCCATGAGCTTCCAATACTTCAGTGGTTAATAGATACAAATGCTGCAACTGATCTTGAGATAACATATCCATTTCATGACGTTGGTGTTTGTCAAATAAACGAGTTCCCGGTTCTAGTGAAAGCATGTAACAGGAAATATGCTCGGGAGAAAAGTTTAATGCAGTTTCCAAATCGTTAATCCAATCCTTATCCGTTTGATTAGGCAGACCATATATTAAATCAATTCCAATGCTATGAAATCCAGCTTTTCTTGCCCATACAATTGCATCAATACCGTCTTTGGATTGATGAATTCTTTCTAAAAAACATAAATTGTCATTATTAAATGACTGAATACCAATGCTAACCCGATTGATACCAGCATCATAATAGGATTTCAGTTGATCTAAACAAACGGTTTTGGGATTAATCTCAATGCTGATTTCAGCAGATGACGTAAAAGAAAAGGAATGAAGGACATGAGATAAAATATCAATCAACTTATTTGCAGAGATCACAGAAGGTGTTCCGCCACCAAAATAGCATGTATTAAATACGAATGGGCAATGACTGTACAATTGAATTTCCTGAAGCAATGCATGGACATAAGCATCGTGAAGAGATGTGTCGGTTATTGAATAAAAATCGCAATATCCACATTTATGAATACAGAAAGGAATATGAATATACAATCCAGCAGAATAGTTCCCGTTGCTGATGTAATTTTCAGATGACTTGTTGAATAAAGTATCAAATGAGAACATGAATAACCTGCTCAATAAGTGCTATCTACGTTAATAAAAAAAATTTATAGGTTGTAAATTTAAAATAAAATTAAGTAGTTGTAAACAATAAAATAAATTCATTATTTCTGCAGACATCATGTTCAGTGACTCCAAGATGGCGAATACTTAATTTTTCAATTTTTCAATGAACATTTGAAAATTTGAATAAAATGTGTCATCCTCTCTATTCAACTCAACAATTTTTTTGAAAGATCACGAGTCCATTTTTTAATGACTTTAAGGAGATAGACGCAGATGAAACACTTAATCTATACGATTGCCATAATCATGCTCGTTTCGTTCGTTTTTGCAAACGAAGAACAAGTCAAACACGGAGAAGTTCGTCTTCCATTGCAGCATTACAATCAACTTGTTGATCAAACGCGAATTCCGATTAAAAAGCCGAAAGAAGCCCCTTCAAGTTATGCATTAGGTCAGGCAAGCGTATCGGTTTCTGTACTAGATCAAAAAGAAACCATGTCTGCTTCAGTAACCATCTCCTTAACTATCGAAATATTCGATACCGATTGGGTAAAAGTACCGATTTTACCTTCGGGTACCCCATTACGGAATGCAGAAGTCGATGATCAATCAGTTCAATTAATTGCAGGATCAACTGGATTTTATTGGACGGTAAATAAACAAGGTACATATCGTATGACATTAACGTATGATCTCAATGCACTACGATTTGAAAATGGATATAGTATTTCTATCCCATTACCTCAGGCCGCAGCCATTACCCTGAATGCAGTTTTACCGGGCACAGGATTGGATATCGGGATTATTCCCTCAGCAGGTATCAAAATTGACCAGAAAGACAATCAATCTAGTGTTCAGGCAACTATTCCTACGACAAATGGAGTACAGATGACGTGGCGAGTGCCTCATAAAGAAACATATTCCATGAGCCGTGCGCAATACAACGGGAATTTAAAAAAAGAAACCATGCTGTTTGAAGGTGTACTTGAAGTAGAACTGTTTCACAATGATAGTGTTCAA
>PDZT01000349.1 GCA_002753105.1 Deltaproteobacteria bacterium YD0425bin50
CAATTGAAGCGTTTATGCAATCAGTTTTTTAAACGTAGAAAACGGTTTTTTGACCAAAAAGATCAAGAGCGAAAAACGAATTTAGAACAAAAAGAAGAACTGTGCTTACGACTTGAAATATTGGCTAAACTTGTTTTTAAGTCCCCGGATATTCGAGAAAATCAACGTATTCCTATGGCAAAACAGCTCGAAATTGCGCTTGCCTATAAAGATGAAATTGTTGTTGAAGGAGATAAGAAAAAAACATGGAATAATGCCATGAAAAAATTCCGTACTATTCAAAAACAATGGAAAGAGATCGGTCCAGTACCTCGTGACTATGATGATATGGTATGGAAACGCTATCGTAAACTATCTGATCAATTTCTTTCAGATCGTTCCTTCTCATATGATGATATCGAATCAAGCAAAAAAAAAGAAATGCATGGTTGATATTCAATAAAAAAGGTTTTTCTAATGGCTGATACTCCTTTGAATGAAGAATTAAAAAATGAAGTTATAGAACTGCGAAAAAAAATTGTTGAATTAGAAATCAAGCTTGCAGAGTCTCGACAATCTGAAGAAATCGCTAAAATAAATGAAAGAAAATATCGGTTGATATTTGAAAATGCCAATGAAGGAATATTACATTGTACCCGTAAAGGAAAGGTTACCAATGCAAATGCGGCTGTTGCCAAAATATTAGGATATGAAAATTCACAAGACATGATTACCAATATCAATGATATTTCAAAGCAACTGTTTGTCAATGAATCTCATTGTGAGGAAATCTTATTACGGGTTATGGAAAAAGAACTCGTTACCGGTGTTGAAACCCAATTTATGCGTTTTGATAAACATCAGGTATTGGTTTCTCTTAATATTCGTGGTGTCAAGCATACGGATGGAAAACTCAATTATGTAGAATTTTTTGTAAAAGATATTGGACAGATTAAACGCACAGAAAAAGCATTAAAAAAACAAAAGGAGTACTTAGAAGCATTAACTGTTCAGAGAACCGCAGAATTAATCAAAACCAACAAAAAATTAACCAGTGCTATTAAAGAGATTGAAGAACGAACTCATGAAATGCAGGTTTTAAACAAGCTTGGTGATATGCTTCAATCCTGTGAAACCGAAGAAGAAACTTATGATTTAGTTGTAAAAGTATGTGGCCAGTTGTTTAAACAAGATTCTGGATATTTGAGTATTCTTGATGAAACTCAAAAAAAATTAAAAATTGTGTCTTCATGGGGAGATATTACTTCAAGCCCAATCGAATTCCATCAAAGTCAGTGCTGGGCTATTCGTCGTGGCAAGTTGTATTTTGTTGATGATTCAAGTATTGAGCCATTGTGTCCGCACGTTAAAGAATCCATTAAAAAAGGCGCTTTTTTATGCATTCCAATGACTGCTCATGGAAATACACTTGGAATGATGCACTTATGTATCAAAACAGATGATCAAAATTTTTCTGAAATTCGGAAAAAAAGAATATATCAGTCAAGACGAATGATGCTAGTAAGCATTGTGGATCGATATTCGCCTTGTTTGACGAATATTCGGCTACGTGAAACGTTAAGAAGACAATCGATTATTGACCCGCTTACCGGGGTATATAATCGGAGACATTTAAACAAGTATTTAACAGAAACATCTAAAAGCCTCATTAAAACCGGATCAAAACTGGGTATCATTATGATTGATATTGACCATTTCAAGCACTTCAATGATACCTTCGGACATGAAATTGGAGATAGTATTTTACGTGAACTCGGGCAATATTTAAGAGAACATACAAGAAACGAAGATATTGTGTGCAGATATGGCGGCGAGGAATTCACGCTCATTATGTTTGATGCAACACTTGAATCAACCCAAAATCGTGCTGAGATGTTACGACAAGGAGTTAATGACAATATCCGTATTAAATCCGGTACCACAGAACATACCATTACCATATCCTTAGGCGTTGCAGTTTTACCAGATCATGGCAGTACCACAGAACTTGTACTCAAAAAAGCAGACGAAGCATTATATCAAGCTAAATCTCAAGGGCGAAATCGAGTTATGCTCGCTGTATCTTCTTTTTGACAGATTTAGACATCCTGAATCCACACCACACCTTTTTCGGGTTTCTTAAATTCATATTTTTAAAATTTTTTTTGGTAATTTAGTATAAATAAACACTTGACATATAAAAAAAATATTTCTACTTGAGGAATGAATATTCATTCCTTTTCCTTTTTCCTTTTTCTAAAAAAGAAAAATAAAATAATGAGCAAAATCGACAAGCGTGAAGAAATTATTAAAACCGCTATGGAACTCATCGCTGAGCAGGGTTTTCATGGAACGCCTATGGCTTTGCTTTCTGAAAAAGCTGGCGTTGGGGCAGGAACTATTTATCGATATTTCGAGAACAAAGATGTTTTAATTAAAGAGCTATACAATGAAATTGATAAAAAATTTAAAGCGTTTCTTATGGAAAATTATCCCCATGAAAGACCTGTAAGAGAATGTTTTTTTTACATTGGCAAATGTATTATTGAGTATTTTATTAACAAACCCCTTGATTTTAGATATACTGAACAATTTCATAATTCGCCTTATGGGATTGAATTTCGAAGGAACAAATTAATTAATCTCACAGGAGAAGATTATTTCTGCCGAATCCTTTTTGAAAAAGGCAGAGAACAACAGGTAATTAAAACTATTCCTCTGGTAATTTTTTTTGATCTCGCATTTGCACCTATAATCTGGGCAGTCAGAGATCATATTCTTGGTTTCGTCACATTAGATGAAGACTTAAAAATGCAGATTGTTAGCTCATGCTGGGATAGCGTCAAAATGTAATATCGTTGGTTGATAAGGAATGAATATTCATTCTGTAACATAATTTTAAAGGCAATATTATGAAAAAAATAACAATGCGTTATGTGATAGGAATTTTATTCGTTGGTTTTTCAGCTTACATACAAATAAAAGAAGCATCAGCACAACCACCGAAACAGATGCAAGCTCCTGAGGTTGCAATTATTGAAATACAGACTGAACCGGTCGTTATAACTACCGAGCTTTCTGGAAGAATTTCTGCGTTTCTTGTCGCAGAAGTCAGACCTCAGGTTGGAGGAATAATCCAAAAAATGCTTTTTAGAGAAGGTTCAGAAGTCAAAGAAGGGGATATCCTTTATCAAATTGACACTGCCCTTTATGAAGCAAACTATGATATCACGAAAGCAACACTTGCCAAAGCAGAAGCGACCATACCTCCAATAAAATACAAGGCTGAACGATATAAGGAACTCATTACGTCAAATGCAATCAGCCGCCAAGACTATGATGAAGCTGTAGCAGCTCTTAAAAAAGCAGAAGCTGATGTTCAAATGGCTAAAGCTGAAATGCATAAGGCCTATATAAATCTGGAATATACGAGTATTAAAGCTCCAATTTCAGGTCGAATTGGTAAATCTTCCATAACAACAGGTTCATTAGTTACAGCGAATCAACCGTTAGCACTTGCTATCATCCAAAAGATCGATCCAGTTTATGTGGATGTTACCCAATCCACAGCGACTCTTTTGCAGATGAAAAAGAGTATAGAGCGGGGCCTGATCAAAAAGGATATCTCTAATCAGGCAAAAGTAAAATTGATTCTTGAAGATGGATCGCCCTACACTCATGAAGGCATACTTAAATTTTCTGATGTTACGGTTGATATTGGGACAGGCTCAATTAGCCTACGTACCGAGTTTCCAAATTCAAATTTTACTCTTTTACCCGGTATGTATGTTAAGGCATTAGTAGAAGAAGGCATCAATGAAAACGCTGTACTTGTTCCTCAACAAAGTATAACCCGAAATTCAAAGGGCACGGCTGTCGCAATGCTAGTAGATAATTCTGGGAAAGTGTCAGTACGTGAAGTTCATATTGATCGGGCTATCGCAAATAAATGGTTAGTCCGCGATGGACTTAAGGCGGGTGATCGTATCATTGTCGAAGGATTTCAGAAGATACGTCCGGGGGATACTGTGAAGACAGTCATGTTTAAATAATATATATCAAATTTCTTGCTCTTAATCGTAATCGTAATCTTAATCTAAAATGATGACTAGAATTATGATTAAGAGCAAGATTAAGATTAAGATAATTAAGGAACGATATCATGTCCCATTTTTTTATAAACAGACCTATTTTTGCATGGGTAATTGCAATAATCATTATGTTAGCCGGTAGTCTTGCCATCAAGGAGTTACCTATTGCGCAATATCCTGCTATTGCACCACCTGAAATTTCAATCACTTCAATTTATCCCGGAGCTTCAGCTAAAACGCTTGAAAATACAGTTACGCAAATCATTGAACAAAAAATGAACGGGATTGACCATTTAAGATATATGTCTGCCATAAGTGATTCTTCT
>PDZT01000047.1 GCA_002753105.1 Deltaproteobacteria bacterium YD0425bin50
ATAGACAGTTTGATGGCCAAAAGATCATTACGGGTTTCAAATGCTTTTTGAATAAGAGATGTTTCAGTCATTTTAGGATATTCAGGGAGTTTTAATGCATGAAATGTATCCGTATTTACAGTAAAAATTTGATCATTATTTGAATCAACCCCCAATGAACGGTTAAACATAAAAATCGCAAGATCAAGTTGATTGTTGGCTGAAATTTTCATTTCTTCTACACTAGCATGGTGAACTTTGGCTCTTAATAGGTCTGATGAAACAACAGTCCCCGATTTTACGTGAGATTCTGCAATCCGTAGATGCTCATTCGCAGATTCAAGTGCCTTTTCAGCCACATGAAGATAATTTGTTGATAGAAAAATAGCCAAATAAGATCGAATAACCTGAAAAGTAACCATGTCTATCATACGTTTTTCCTGATGTTCCATAGCATTAGACTGAAGCACTGCCATGCGATACCCTATGTGTTCTTTTCCGCCGTTAAAAATGGGTTGCATGAGATTCAGTTGGGTTTGAAAATTTCCCTGATCGGTTACATCATAAAATCGGCGATCCACAGTGTTAATAAATGTTGGTAAATCATTTGGCCGAGACATCTGTGTATCCATAAAGTCGCGAAACAGATCACCAAACCCCAGATTAGTGTTTTGCCACATATTGATCCCAAACACAGCAACAGGATCGTTCGTCCGTGTATAGATTTCATTCAATTGTAATTTAGGTAAAAAACTGGAACGGGCAACATCGATGTTAGTTTTAGCCACATTCAAATTTTCACGCGTTTCAACAATCATTGGATGTTGTTTTTGAGCCAATTCAATCGCTTCTTGAATGCTGATCATTTGGCGGGTTTGTTCTTTTGCCAAGACAGAAATCACTTGACATACCAGCATTATTCCAAAAAAAAGAACGCTATACTGAATTTTTTTTATTCGCATGACTTACTCCTGTTTCAAGTCCTGAATTTTACCATTTTCCCTATAAATGGGTAAATATACACGAAATGTTGTTCCTTTATTGGGTTTGCTCAATACGCTAATATGACCATTATGAGATTTAATATTATGCCATACTACTGTGAGTCCCAAACCGGTTCCACGTTTTACATCTAAAGGCTTGGTAGTAAAAAAAGGCTCAAAAATTCGATTTCTAATTTCAGGTTTAATCCCAATTCCAGTATCACTCACTTCAACCAAAATATAAGTTCCTTTTTCAAAAGGAGGTGGCTGGTCATTAACAATAAATACTTTTTTTAAATGGATAGTTAACTTACCCCCATTGGGCATCGCTTCGACAGCATTATAGCATATATTCAACAATGCTTGCTGAAGCACACCCGAATTCCCTTTGATTATCAAGGATTCATCTGGAATGAGCGTTTCTATTTCAATACCTTTAGGGATAGTATGCCTGATGACAATTAACGTTTCTTTAATTAGCTCAGATATATTGATTAAAGACAAGCCTATGTTCCGGTGAGTAAAATTAAGCATTTGACGAACAATGGATGCCATTTGTTCGCATGCCTGTTCAATTTTTTTTATTTCCCGACTGGTTTGGCCGCAGGTACATTTATGTTTCAATAGTTCCAGATATCCTAGCATCCCTGCAAGAATATTATTAAAGTCATGCGCAATTCCTCCTGCAAGCGTGCCAAGGGTTTCCATTCGTTGCGCATACTGCAAGTCTTCATTTAAAAGATATTTTTCGGGTTCAGTGTTGATCTGATTCATATATTCTCAAATTACAATACAGTCTATCTATCAAGAAATAAATGATCATATACCCTTAAAAAAAAATTCTGTAAAGAGTCGATTATCATTCTATTGACTTTAAAGTGTATTTTCTTTACTCAGTGAATCTGAGTATTGTAAACAGGTTTATGATCATATTGAATATTTTACACAATGAGGTGCTGTTCAATGCAACCTATCAATCCAGCTATAAATCAAATTATAACTACAGTTTTTGATGGATTAAGCAAGGATGATCTTTATCATTTGTATCATTCGGCTCAACTCAAAAAATTAAAGGCAGGCGATATCTTATTTACAGAAAATGATACTTCACAGATAGTATATGTTATTTTATCGGGTGAAATTAGCATCGTTAAAGAAAATTTAGGAATACAAGAAGAAATTGCAGTACTTCGTGAAGGAAGTTGGGTTGGTGAAATTACATTTTCTCAACGTATCCCCAGAAATACAAGAGCTGAAGTTAAACGGCCAAGTACAGTTCTTGGTATTGATGAAGCTCTTCTTAGTACATTCAATGAACGGCTGCAATTGTTTATTTATAAGCAGTTAAACCAAATGGCTGCCGAGCGTATTATGGATGTTATGAAAGAAGAAAAGCTACTTGAGCAAAAGAATACCAATTTATTAGAATATTTTTTTTCAATACATGACAAAGAACATATTGATTATACGAATTCAGAGATCATTGCTGATATTATTCGAAATATTCCTCGTCTCCCTATATTTGGCGGCGCTTTAGCGATGAAAGTATTAGAAGATAAAATATCTCCGAAAGAAATTTCAGAGATATTAAAATTGGATCCTTCTTTAACAAGTAGTGTATTAAAACGCGTGAATGCTCCAGATATAAACCTTCAGGAAAGAGTTGCGGATATTCATCGGGCTGTATTACTGCTTGGATTTAAAAATTTATATCAGATTTTCGTTGCAGAAAGCACCAAAAAATTCATGCCTGATACGCCGCATTTTAGAGAATTACATACGCGAATGATTTCAACATCATTTATTGCATATGCGCTTGCCGCAGGTGTAAGTCAGGGTAATCCAATTCAAATATCTACAACAGGTCTGCTTGTAAATATTGGAGAAGTCGTTATTTACTTGCTAAAAAATCGTAATAAAAAATTGAGTCTGCTTATAGATGCCATTGATCATTCACAAATGGGATCACTTTTATTGAAAGAATGGAATTTGCCAGATGTTATCTGGCAGACTATTAGCTATGTTAATTATCCGGTTTTTGCACCGCCAAGTAAGATTCCAGAACATATACGAATTAATGTTGGTGTACTTTATTTATCAAGACTTGCGCTTGAATTCATTCAGGGAAATTCAATTGATGACATGAAGACCATTTTTTTACAGGATTATTTACGGATGTTGAGTAGCGAAGTTACGTCCGTTGAGACACTAGTACAACAAGTCATTTTACCCGGATTGGTTCGAAATTTAGACAGTTATCCAGATTCATTTCGAAATATGTTAAAAAAGCATATTTTTCAACTTTATCAACAGTATCAACAGTATCAAATCTCAAAACAAAGTGAGGGATAGACATACTAAAAGCAGAGAAGGAGTGAATAAATGAAATTAACAGCAAGAGACATTATGGTTAAAGATTTTAATATGATTAGTCAGGATGCACCTGTTGAAGATGCAGTACGATTAATAGTTAAAGGAAAGACCCGAGAAACGGGATATAAAACAGTCAGTGTGATGGTTACGGATAACGTTGGTAATTTGTGTGGTGTTCTTTCGATGTTTGATGTCCTTTATCATTTGAGACCACCGATATTAAATAGCTTTCGTGACAGCTTTATTTTTTCGGAACATGAGCTTGACTCTTATATTAAACGATTCAAAGGATTAACTGTTGCACAGGTGATGAACTCTCCAGTCAGATATGTGTCTCCAGATACTGAATTAATGGTGATTATCGATCGTATGGTCAAGGAAAAAAGCCGAAGATTACCAGTAGTAGAGAATTCTAAGTTAATCGGTATTGTCTATCTTGCTGAAGTTTTTTATCATATATCTACAACATGGCTAAAAATTGATATATAGCCAAAAAGTATAGCCTAATATTATCTTAACCGTAATAGTAGGGAACAGACATGTTCCCAGCAAACAGACATACCCATAATTTAACAACAACAGTCAACAGTAGAATTAGATTTTTTCTTGATTTATTTAATTTTTTTTGACACTTAGGAAAAATGACTCAATAAATTACTCAGTTGTCTGAATCACAGATTACGCGGATTAACGGATTACACGGAATCATAATGTGTAACTTTGTAAAATTTGAGTAATCTGTTTAATCCGTGATCCTTAAGCTTACTAAAGCAACTTGCTTGAAAATAATGACATTTTTAAACTAAGGCAACATATGAACATTCTTTTTATTGCTCCTCCTTATCCATTTGAAGAAATTCCTGCTATTCCACTTGGTCTTTGCTATGCAGCCGCTGCATGTGAAATGGCTGGAGCAACGGTTACAGTGTTGGATTTGATTGTTACGGAATATACATCAGCGAAACTAAAACAAACCATTGATGATTGTTCTCCAGTGATGATCGGTGCGACATCAGTAACTTTAAATGTAAACCGGGCTACTTCGCTTCTTAAAGAAGCAAAACAGTATTGCCCATCCGCAGTTACTGTGATTGGGGGGCCTCATGTCACATTTGATTATACATCTATTTTGAATACGTTTCCAGAAATTGATATTGTCGTTTTAGGAGAGGGTGAAGTAACGCTTCAATCGCTTTTGCCTGTACTTCAGGATCGTAATTCATGGGAATGTATTGAGGGGATTGCATTTAGAAAAGAGGGAAACATCATCGTTACACCGAAGCGACCATTTATTGAAAACCTCGATAGCTTTCCTCTGCCTGCTAGACATCTGTTGCCTATATCTAAATATTTGGCTCTTGGGGTTCCTGCGAATATTATTACAAGTAGAGGATGTCCCAATAACTGTATTTTTTGTGTGGGGCGTCGTATGGTGGGTTACAAAGTACGATATCGGTCAATTGCGAATGTTTTAGATGAAGTAGAACAACTACTTGCTTATGGTTTCCCATTAATCAATATTGCAGACGATTTATTTACATCCAATCGAAAACGAGTCATATCCTTTTGTAATGCGATTCATGCCAAAGGACTGAAATTTATCTGGAGTGCATTTACCCGTGTGAATACTATTGATGAATCCTTACTGGAAATAATGAAAGCTGCGGGATGTATTGCAGTGAGTTTTGGAGTTGAAAGTGGAAATCCAGAGATATTGGAATCCTTACAAAAAAACATTACATTAAATCAGGCACGTGAAGCTGCCGCCATTTGTAAAAAAGTCCAGATGTCAGTTATTGCTTCATTTATAATTGGACTTCCGGGAGAATCTCCAGAAACCCTGCAAGAAACAAAAGCGTTTGCCGAATCTTTAGGTGTTCGATTCGGATATCATATTCTTGCACCATTTCCGGGAACTACAGTTAGAGAAAATATTGAATCCTATGATTTACAAATTTTATCAAACGATTGGGACAAATATGATGCCAATCATGCCATTGTCCAAACATCCAAAATTCGTCCAGATGAATTGGAAGCATTTACAAAAACGGTAGATGATGTTATTCAAGAAATTATCAAAGAATACAAAGAACATTATCAGAATGGGCTTGCCACATTAGAAGAACGGTCATTTATCGAATATCAGGATCGTATGAAATTAATTTTTCAAATATTATCCAACGACCTGATTGAACATATATTACCAATCCAAATACATGACCAAAAACCTGAAGAAATCCTTATATCCTACTTAGTAGAAAAAACAGGTATGACGCCTCAGGCAACACAACGTATTGTGCATATTATTTGTGAGTCTGGTTTATTGGGATATACTATTCAAGATGGATTTCTACAATGGTTTTGGACATCAAATGATCATTTGCTGAACCGTTCTAAAAAAACACTTGCTGCTTAACGAAGATGATCATTCTTGTGTTTACTCAAAAAGCGAATGATAAAAAATGTATCATAAAATTGATTCGTTTGTAGCTTATATATAACTTAACAAAAGCCAACATTACTAATTAGGGAGAGCGATGGATGGAATTATTAAAAATAGACACTAACTATTTGAATACGGTAATTGATGCAATGACCCAATCTGAGCTTTTTGCATCTCTAAGTGAGAAATCCTTAAAAGGAATTTGCGAAAGAGCGGAACTGATTAAGTATCAAGCAGATGAAATTGTGGTAACAGAAAACGATCCAACCGATTCATTTTATTTGATCATTCGTGGTGAAGTTTCCATTTTACAGAAGCATAAACTGACCCATGAATTCATTGAACTAGGCCGCATTCAACAGTTTAACTCTATTGGTGAAATTGGTCTTTTGCTAAACCATCAACGTACTGCTACAGTCAACACAACGAAAGAAAGTCTTTTACTCAAATTTTCAACCACTCTATTCAAATACATGTTTGATAATATCCCAGCGTTTGGATTGGCGATTAGTAAACATTTAGCGAATCGGGTTCAACAGCTTTCTTCAAAAATAACATTGCCTAATTACACTGAAAAGATGCCGAAACCCACGTCTGAAGTGATTCGTATGTTGCCTATGGATTTTATTGTAAGGCATCGTGTACTTCCATTATCTATTACCCATAATGTGTTTACAATAGGTTTTGTTCAGGATCCAACTTCCTCAGTATTAGATGCAATTCGACGGTTATTACCCGCATTAGAACTTGAAATGATGCATTTGGATAGTGATTTATTTGATAATCTCCTTCGATTTGAAGCTGGGGTGGATGGTTGGTTTGATGAAGCTGGTAAACATGTAGAAGTTAAACCAGCAGAAAGCAAGTCACCCAAGCTGGATGCGTTGCTTAAAAGACTGGTGGCAGAAGGTGCTTCAGATTTGCATTTATCTGCAGGAAATCCTCCGTTTTGGCGAATTGATGGTGATCTGTACGCAATTAAAGATGCTCAGATCATTTCTGGACAGGAAGTTTTGTCGCTTATGGAACCGGTCATGGATGATCGGAATAAAAATGAATTTAAAGAAACCAATGATACAGATTTCGCTTATTCTATTGCAGATGTGGCTCGTTTTAGAGTAAACCTGTTTCGGGATGAAAACGGCGTTTGCGCTGTATTACGAGTTATTCCATCCAAAATATTAACCTTTGAACAATTAAGTCTGCCGCAAACCATCAAAAAACTTTGTGAACATCCTAAAGGTCTTGTACTGGTAACAGGTCCAACAGGTTCGGGTAAATCTACAACGCTTGCAGCTATGGTTGATTATATCAATAAAAACCGTAGAGCGCATATCATCACAATGGAAGACCCTGTAGAATTTGTTCATCCCAATTTGTTATGCTTGATTAATCAACGTCAAGTGGGTAATCATACACTCAGTTTTAGCAGTGCATTAAGAGCGGCACTTAGAGAAGACCCAGATATTGTTCTTGTTGGTGAAATGCGTGACCGTGAAACCATTGCACTGGCATTAGAAACCGCGAATACAGGTCATTTGGTTTTTGGTACTCTACACACAAATAGTTCTATTGCAACTGTAAATCGTATTATTGATGTGTTTCCAACAGAGCAGCAAAATCAAATTCGTATTGGTCTGTCAGAATGCTTAAAAGGGGTAATTGCTCAAAACCTATGTAAATGTATTGGCGGAGGACGTGCAGCCGCAATTGAAGTTCTCGTCGTCAATCTTCCAGTAGCCAACTTGATTCGTGAGGAAAAAACCATTCAAATTCTTAGTACTATGCAAACTGGAAAAGTCCATGGAAATCTTTTAATGAATGAATCACTCCATAATTTGGTTACCCGAAAAAAGATTAGCAAAGATGAAGCATTATCCAAGTCTTATGACAAAGAAGAATTACTAAGACGATTAGATCCGATCAACAATTTGAAAATGGCTAGTTAAAAAATCAACTTGTAGGGGTGAATACTTATTCACCCTTACGATCACAAAAATTTCTTAAATTATTTAGGGTTATTCAATATTCATGAATACAGAATCTACAACATCAGATATATCCAATGATAGTGATGAATCCAATTCATTAGATGATTTTTATGATAATCTTCAAGATTTGGTACTAAACCAAGCTAAAAAAATTTTAAACATGGAGTTTTATACTCGCGCGTTGCTATCAAGCTTACCTCTTGCCCTTTTAGCGACAGACGAAATCGGAAATATAACGACTATCAATCAAACTGCTGAACGTTTACTTGAAATTTCTCAAAAACAAGCAAAAGGCAAACCCTTATGGCAATGTTTTCCAAACCAGCCAGACATTGAAAAGGTTATCCAAATGACATTACAACAGGGAAATCTGTTTCATATGGGTTCAAAAAAAATAATTCTTTTTTCAGGTAAATCCATTATTGTAAATTTATATTTCCAAGCCTTATTAGATGATGAAAAACAGATATATGGAATCCTTTTAACAATGGAGGACATGACAGATTATGCGCTGCTGAAAAACGCACTTAAACAATATGTTCCGGCTTCTGTATCTGAAATGATTGCAAATGATAAATTTCCTCTTGAGCTTGGTGGAGAACAAAAAGAATTAACCGTTCTTTTTTCAGATTTAATTGGTTTTACGAGCTACTCTGAAAAATTTCCCCCGGAAGATATGGTTAAGCTGTTGAGTGAATATTTCAATGAAATGACTGAAAAAATTTTTGAATTCAATGGAACCCTAAAAGAATATGTTGGGGATGAAATCATGGCTATTTTTGGCGCCCCAGTGGAACAGATGAATCATGCGCATAAAGCATGTTCTGCAGGCTTGGCTATGAAACAAAAATTAGGTCAGTTAAGAGAAGAATGGACTAACCAAGGAAAACCTCCTTTACGTGCACGAGTTGGTATTAATACCGGTCGTATGCTTGTAGGTAATTTAGGTTCACGATACCGATTTTCTTATGGAGTATTGGGAGACCATGTCAATTTAGGTTCACGTTTAGAAGGATTGAACAATCTTTATGGAACAGAAATCCTGCTTGGGGAGAATACCGCTGATTTAGTCCATGATGCATTTCAGTTACGAGAAATTGATCATGTGAAAGTCAAAGGCAGACAACAACCCGTGCGTATTTATGAATTGATTTCAGATGAATCTACCCCTTTATCCGATAAAGATAATCATGCATTAACGCTATATGCGAATGGCTTAAAATCATATCGGTTACAACTCTGGGATCAAGCTATTGAGCATTTTAATAACGTATTGGAAATTTGGCAGAATGATGGACCAGCTAAGGTTATGAAAGAACGATGTTACCATTATATTAGTTCTCCACCACCTGAAAAAGATCAATGGGATGGAGTGTTCCAGCATATTCAGAAATAACAGATATAGATGCTATGCACCCTCTTTATGACATGCTACATATTCAAAATAGCGCTGTAATTTCAGTTTGCAGCGCGAATTTTTATGTCATTGAAGCCTGTATTCAAAGCGCCTATGAACATGACCGTTTCTTACTTGTGGAAACCACATGCAATCAGGTAAATCCTGATGGCGGTTATACAGGTATGACTCCGATGATGTTCCATGACAAAATATTTTCTCTGTGTGATGAATATGGACTGCCTCGACATCGAATTATTCTTGGTGGTGATCATCTTGGCCCATATCCATGGGCATCTTTATCTGCTGAAAACGCAATGGCCAAAGCAAGAGAATTGATTTGTGAATATGTTCAGGCTGGATTTTCCAAAATACATATTGATACAAGCATGGCTCTTAATGGAGACCCATTACCATTCCCATCCATACAACAGATATCTGAACGTACTGCATGGCTTTGTAAGGCAGCAGAACAGACCTATCAAGATTTAAAAACCAATGAATATGCACCCGTTTATGTGATTGGCTCTGAAGTACCGGTTCCCGGAGGATCTGAAAAAAATCATACAAAACACGTTACAGATTCAACTACTCTGATTCAAACCCTGAACACCATGAAAGAATCATTTTACCAATATGGCTTGGAATCAGCTTGGAATCGGGTCATTGGATTAGTTATAGAAGCAGGGATTGGGTTTAAGAATCATGAAATTATTGACTACTCTTCTTCAAGAATAAAACACCTCTTCCCTCTGATTGGTGCCACTTATCCAAACATTGTATTTGAAGGCCATTCTACAGACTACCAACTGGATCATTCCATTCAGCAGATGATTGCAGATGGATTTCGAATACTCAAGATTGGTCCTCATCTGACGTTTGCATTTCGAGAAGCACTTATGGGTTTATGGCATATTGAGAATCTATTAGTCGCACCCCATAAACGTTCACATCTTTTTACTGTGGTTCAAGAGACAATACATGACCATTTTCAGTATTGTTATGCATATTATAAAGAAGACTCAGAAACAGACTGGATTTATAGTTTTTATGATCGGATACGATATTACTGGAATGATCCAAAGATTCAACATGCCTTATCAATACTAATTGACAATCTTACCCATACACCAACTCCACTGAACTTATTAAGTCAATATCTGCCATTTCAATATCAAAAAATTAGACAAGGCTTGATTGATAATCATCCCAAGGCAATTATATCAGATAATATTCGTAGAATATACGAGACTTATATATGTTGTGAACTTTAGACCAGAAATAACAAAAGCAGCAATTCAAAGGGGTTAGTATTGACACATAGTGATGTCAAAAAAGGGCAACTTAAAAGTTGCCCTCATATTTTGTTTTGAAAAAAGAAAAGGTTCTAAAACTTATACTTGAGGTCGAGGTAAAACTTTAGCTCTTTCAGCCAGCTCAGGGACTTTATGTTCCCATTCAATAGCCATGAGATGCACTCCAGCGACACCTTTCATTTGCTTAAATTCTTCGATTTGCTCGCAGGCAACTTTTATTCCTTCTTCTGCTTGTTTTTTTCGTTCTACGCCTTCAATTCGCTTAATAATTTCATCTGGAACATCCATGCCCGGCACTTTGGATTGCATATATTTGGCCATACCTAAGCTCTTCATCGGAGTTACGCCAGCAAGAATATATACTTTTTCTGTTAAACCTTCTTCATTTGCAATTTTTATCCATTCTCGCATTTTATTCATATTATATACACATTGTGTCTGAATAAAATCTGCACCTGCTTCAATTTTTTTGGCAAGGCGTTGAATTCTCCATTCAAATGGATCTGCAAATGGATTTGCTGCTGCACCAATAAATAATTTTGGGGGCGTATCGATCTCATCTCCACTTAAAAATTTCCCCTCATCTCTCATTTGTTTAACCATACTGATAAGTTGAATTGAATCGATATCAAATACACCTTTTGCATTTGGATGATCTCCGAATTGTTGATGATCTCCTGACAAGCATAAAATGTTACTGATACCATGAGCATATACACCTAAAATATCCGACTGCATTGCAAGTCGATTTCGATCCCTACAAACCATCTGATAATTAGGTTCAATTCCTTGTTGTAATACTATTATGGAAGCTGCCCAGCTTGACATGCGAACTACAGCGGTCTGATTATCTGTAATGTTCACCATGTCAACATTACCTTTTAGATATGCTGCTTTTTCTCGAATGGTTTCAACATTGGATCCTCTTGGGGGGCCTAACTCTCCAGTAAATGCAAATATACCTTGAGTTAAAATCTTTTCTAATTTACTTTCTGATTTCATGGTAGTTTTTCACTCTGATGAATTGTTAGTTAAATAATATTGTTTTTGATATATTAATAAATTTCATCAAATTCAGGATATACACCTTGCGCTCGGCAATAGCTTCGAGCAGTTGAGATCATTGATGGAATATCAATTCCAATTGGACAATAGCAACGTGTACATAAAACACAATGCTTCCATACAATATCTTTCATTTTTTCCAAATCGTTTCTTTTCAGGTTTCCCTTTTTTTTATATATCACGCCGATTGAGTTAATAAATTTATAGGACGGCATATAATGAGGGTCTTTATTGTTTTTCATAAACATAAAACAACTTTCAGCACATAACGTACAATGAGCACAAACTTTTAAGGATAAAGTCATTTTATCTTTAAATGTGTTAAGTAACTGACAAGTATCTTGTGACTGCACTGCAATAGTCTGTTCTACGTTGTTTAAATTTTCCATATAATCCAACGCCTTTTTAACAAAAAAGAGTTTTTAAAATGTACGCGTTGCTTGAAGCCTTCGGAGGCTGTATTCATTTACAACAAAAAATCTAAAAATAATAAAATAAATCATATGTGCAAATTTTGTAAAAGGTATAGCAATAATCATCAGCTCCCCTAAGATCATATGAAGCGTTACTATCCAAAAATAATTAAATAGTTGGTGGTAAGCTAAAAAACCTGTAATAAATGGAGCTGAAGCTAAAAACCATATTACATAATCATAGAAAGTTGATATAATTCGTACACGTTTTAAAAATATACGTCGAAATAAAAATATAAAAGCACATACACAATAAATCATGGTTAGAAAATCACTTATATTTTCTGAAAATGATAATAAAGAAAATCCTATACTCTGATCCAGCAAAATATTATGTGCAAGTAAAAAAAGTGGAATAATAATAAGACACATGTGAAAGACAGAAGTAACGACAGTCATTACAGGATGTGTATAAAGAACGGTTTGTTTTATGTCAAATTTAAGTGCATCAGGATCATTTAATTGAGATGCTTTCATAAAAGGTATCTGTTTTTGGGTTAATTTATACATAGATACACATTGATAAATTACACCCATAATAAATATTAACCCGGATATCCAAACCAATGGACCGCGAGCCAAGTTATACAATAGTAATATTAAAGGGGATTCTGTCATATAGTTGCCATTTATAATGAATTAGGTTAGGAAATTCCTTTTTTCTTTTTTATGATTGAGCATATCTTTGACGATAAGATTCTTGTACAGTCATGCGTTGTACTTGGTTTTGCCATAACATAACAGGACGAATCTTTCGAATGTCATTTAGCCTATTTTGGTCTTTTAAACGCACATAAATTTCTTGCCATGCACATGGAATCTCACTACTTATCTCACATTTTCCTTTATTCGTTCCACCGCAGGGACCATTAAATAAACTTTTTGCACAACGGGTAACAGGACATATCCCTCCAGTATAACCCAATACACATTCACCACATGCACGGCATCTTTCTTCATATAGCCCTATATCACGATCAATTCCAATAGATATTGTATTTAATGCAGGGAAAACTGGCTTTGTAGGAAATCTTTCTGCCAAAAACTGAACTCCGGCGCCACATGCCATTGATAAAAGACAATCATATTTTTGAACAATCTCATCTAAACCTTGAAAAAATTGATTATTGCATTGCCTTTCAATAGTGTAACCATCTATTTGCTTATGGAGTCCTTGAGATTTTAGTTCCGCAGTAATTTCAGAATTCAAAGCATTCACCTCTCGTTGTCCACCAGCTAAACATACTGATGCACAGCCACCACAACCGATATTAAATATTCGGCTATAAGCTTGAATTGACCCCATTATTTCATTTAATGGTTTTCGTTTCGATTTAACCACAACCACACCTCCACATTGAAGAAAAAAATCATTATGTTGATTTAGATTGCCTGATATGACATTCACCACAAAGGATGGGGCATTTCTTTTGATCTTTTTTTCGTGCTAAAATAGATTCTTTTTGATCATGACATCCTATGCATTGTTCGTGAAATGCATTAGTTGTCGTCAAATCTGTCTTTTTTTCATTATGACATGAAGCACAGGCAAATTTTGTATTTATATCTTTAGATGTATTCAACATTATCATATTTTCATAACTTGCCTCTTGAAGTTCATCTGTATCAAGAATATTATTTCTTTTTTCATCATATTGATGATGACAATCCAGACAATCTAAGCTGCTCATATGCTGTTCATGATTAAATGGTACAGACGATCGTTGTTTTTTTGCCCCCACCTTTCCCGGTGTAGTAGATAGCAGGAATATGACAACCAGAAAAAAAACAATAATGACTATAGAAATGGATTGACGTTTAGTTATTTTTCTCATGTAATCTATTTTTTTAAATTAATTGTTAATAATTTTTTTATAAAAAATGTAAAAACGAATCTATAGTTAATATACTTTTACTTGTCAAGTATCCAAATTATTTTTATTATTATTTTTTTGAATACTTAAAATTTCAGAATATACAAGATTTTTTGGTATATTATAAGTATTCGCTATATCCCGAGCTATTTTTGAAGGTTTATCTTGGTGAGTCTCTATTAATTGTATTATTTTTTTTTGGATATCAGAATTCACTTCTTGCATTTGGACAATTTCACCACTTAGAATTACTGTACATTCACCTTTTATATTGTGTTGTTTTTTAAATAACTCGCTAATTTCTGATAGGTATCCCCGATAAAGGGTTTCATGAATTTTGGTTAATTCTCTAGCTATAACGACATATCTCTCACCAAAAACCATTAATAATTCTTCTAATAGCACATTTATTCTATTCGGAGATTCATAAAATATTAATGAACAGGATGTCTCAATTTTTTTGAATAGATACAACAAATTCATGCGCTTATTTTTTTTTCTTGGTAGAAATCCTTTAAATAAAAACGTATCAACAGGCATTCCGGATACACACAAAGCAGTTAGCAATGCTGAAGCTCCGGGAATAGGAATAACCTGAATCCCATGCTGATACGCTTTTTGAATTAATGTATAACCCGGATCAGACACTAATGGCGTACCTGCATTAGAAACTAATGCCACAGATTTTCCGTCTTGAATTTGATTGACGAGATATAAAGATCGGCTATCTTCATTATGTTCATGATAGGCAATTAATTTACGGGGTTGGATCTGATAATGTGAAAGGAGTATTGATGTATGTCGGGTATCTTCTGCGGCAATAATATCCACTGATTTTAAAATCCGAATAGCCCGAAACGTGATGTCTTCTAAATTCCCAATTGGAGTGGCAACAACATAAAGGATGCCGTATGACGTTGTTACTACTTCATGATCTGTTTGAGAATTCAAATGCATTTTGAATCAATTCAAATTCATAGTGGTGGTTGGGATGTTCAAGGATGGTAAGTACATCAAATCGAATTCTTGCATTCCATTGCTGGTGTGCATTCAAATAATACAGTGCAACTCTGGATATTGTTTGTTGCTTTTTTGTTGTAACTGCACATTTGGGATGATCAAAATTCAAATTTCTCCTTGCTTTGACTTCAATAAAAGCGATGGTCTCTTTATCCTGAAGAATTAAATCAATTTCTCCCTCTTTACATCGAAAATTTTTTTCAAGTATCCGATAGCCAAGTTTTTCTAGATAAGCGGCTGCCACCACTTCTGAATTTTGTCCAAATTCATGTTGATTCATTCAGTCTTCCGTTTAAGTTGTTTATGCTTTTTATCAATCTGAAACGTTTTTCTGTGAATAGGACTCAATCCATATTTTCGAATCATTTTTTTATGTGCTTCAGTTGGATATCCTTTATGTTGTAAAAAACCATATTGTGGATATTCTGAATCATATTGAATCATTAATCGATCTCGAGTTACTTTGGCAACAATTGAGGCACTGGCAATTGAAAAACTTTGAGAATCTCCTTTAATGATAGCTTCTTGAGGAATAGATATCGGAATTGGGTAATTACCATCAACCAATACAAAATCTGGTGTTGGGTCAAGATGTGCTACTGATATTGCCATAGCGAGTTGTGCAGCTTTCAGAATATTAATTCGATCAATTTCCCATGAATCAACAATTCCAATTCCTATAGCAATTGCTTCATTATATATAATTTTATATAATGCATTTCTTTTTTTGGGAGTAAGTAATTTTGAATCGTTCACATCTGGAATGTTACAACCATAGGGAATTATAACACTTGCGGCAACTACTGGGCCAGCTAATGGGCCCCGTCCAACTTCATCAACACCTGAAATCCTGATATAGCCATTTTGACGTGCTTGATTTTCATAAATCCACATACAGTCTTCCAGATATTACAAACTTGATGGATTCATTTCTTTTTTATGCCCGCATTAACATAAAACTACTGTAGCGGGCACAATAAACGAATTTAATTCATTCCCAATTCTTTTATTCTAGCAGCTTTGCCTTTGAGATATCTTAAATAATAAATTTTTGCCCGTCGAACTCGACCTCGTGTTACGAGTTCAATTTTTTCAATTATGGGTGAATGTAAAGGAAAAACTCTTTCTACACCGATCCCATTTGAAATTTTTCGTACTGTAAATGATGCACCAGACAATCCATTTTTTCTGGCAATAACGATTCCTTGAAATATTTGAATACGTTCTTTTTCTCCCTCTCGAATACGTACATGTACCTTAATCGTGTCTCCTGCTTTAAATTGCGGATGTTCAAGCCGCATTTGTTCTTTTTCTAATTTTTGAATTACATTCATTGTTCCCCCAAATCAAATCACGGAGTTAGTGGTTTTATGGTTTATATTATTTTCTGCTTGAGTAAGTTGATACATGATTATGGCAGAAGCCGCACGAACAGAAAGATGATTATATTCTTCTGTTCCCAAAATTGGCTCTAAAATGTAATCGGACTCATCGATTATTTCTTCCGATAATCCCCAAGCTGTACCAAACACAAGCAAATATGGTGTATCATTCAACAATTCTTGACTCATGTCACTTATATTTATATATGGATAACCTTTTTTAGCAGTCGTAGCAATCACTTTTAGTGAACGATGATGATATTCGTTCAATTCATTTTTGACCTCTTGGAATGAATCTTTTAATTTTATTAAACGTAAGGCTTCTCTTCGGTTAGGATTTAATTCCCCTCCAATTCCATTTAACCAATGATCAAGCAACCGATTAATTAACACTTTTTGATCCTGTAATGGCGTAATTACATAAAATGTTTTTACACCAAATGTTTTTGCGGATCTGGCAATATCATGTAAATCAAGATTGGTTACAGCAGATACAATAATATCGCCATTTCGATTACGTACTGGATAATGAATTAGTGCAATGTATAGAACCATGTTGAATTATTTTTTGCAGATACTCGCTCCAATGAGTTAATATATTAATTTCTTCCACGGAAAAATTTCTTTGTTCAAGCAAATCAGGTCTTTTAAAAAATGTCTTTATTAAAGATGATGCCAAACGCCAGTTATAGATATCTTTATGATTCCCTGATAAAAGAACATCAGGAACAGTCATTCCTTCAAAAGCATATGGTCTTGTATATTGCGCATGTTTAATCAAATCTCCTGAAAAGGTATCTTCATCAGCAGATTGATCATTGCCTAAAACACCGGGAATTAATCGACTCACTGCATCAATAATAATTAATGCAGGTAACTCTCCACCAGTGAGCACATAATCACCTATTGACAATTCATCATCAATAAATTCATTACATATACGTTCATCAATGCCTTCATATCGTCCACAAATCAATATTAGATCCGTCTGAGTTTCATGATATAAAGCTAACTCTCTAGCGATATTCTGATTAAACGTTTTCCCTTGAGGCGATAAAAATATTGTTTTGCATTGATGATCGCTTTTTTTTTGCGTATCTTGAATTGCTTTCATCAACGGCCCAGGCTTCATCACCATACCAACGCCACCACCATAGGGTGTATCATCAACTGACTTATGTCGATCAAAAGTATAATCGCGAATATTGACAGCCTGTACGGATATTTTTTTTTGTTCTATGGCTTTTTTTAGAACACCAATTCCACTACAGGCATCAATCATTTCTGGAAAAATGGTTAATACATAAAATTCCATTGGTTACGTTTTAATTTATAAACCTTCAGGCACAATTACCGACATGGTTTTAGTTTCAATATCGACATGTTGTATTACTGATTGAATCGCAGGAAGCAAACACTCTTTGTCATCTTCCTTAATAACGAAAACATCATTACTACCCGTTCGAATAATTTCCGTTATTACCCCGATCCATTTCTTTACACCCAGTTCAAATACTCTCATTCCAATAAGGTCATGCCAATACCAAACATTTTCTTCTAGCACAGGCAAATTATCTTTTGACATAAATAGATTTGCTCCCACAAGGAGTTGAGCTGCTTCTCGATTATCAATCCCCTTTAATGAGAGCAAATAAGCCTTTTTATAAGGCATAATATGTTGTATCTCATATGGTTGTGAAGTTCCCGATATTTCAAGATAAATTACCTTTAATGTATGAAAAATATCAGTTGATTCACCATACCATAGTAATTTCAATCTACCTTCTAGACCATGAACCCCTATAATTTTACCTATAGATATTAACTCCATTCAACGTAATCAGTTTATTCAATAATTTCTAATACAGTGCGTTTTTTTACTTTTGCTGATGCTGCACTTAAAATGGTTCGCATTGCTCGAGCAGTTCTGCCCTGTTTACCAATAACTTTTCCCAAATCCTCTTTTGCAACTTTTAACTCAAGAACAGATGTTTGATTGCCTTCTACCTCAGAAACAACAACCGCATCAGGATTATCAACTAGTGCTTTCGCAATATAATTAATCAGATCTTTCATAGCATATCTCCTTTCTCGCATGAGAATTGTTGAGGTAATGGATTCATGTAAATTACATTTTATAAATTTTTACTATTTTTTGGCGTAGCCTTCATTATTTTTTGGAAAAATATCCCTCACTTCTTAGTAAATTTTCTACTGTTTCTGTTGGCACGACTCCCTCATCTAACCAATAGCGAACTCTTTCTGATTTTAAAGTTACTTTCGCAGGTTCTTGGAGTGGGTCATAAGTTCCAACAATTTCAATAAATCGCCCATCTCTTGGACATTGCGAATCAGCTATAATAATTCGATAAAATGGTCTTTTTTTCGCACCTCGCCTTGTCAATCTCATCTTAACAGCCATGTTTGTGTTCTCCTTAACATTTTTTTTAAAAAGGAAGCATACCTCGATGAATACCTCGAAGTCCTCCTTTACTTATTTTTTTTATCATTTTCATTACTTGTGAATAATTTTTAAGTAATTTATTAACATCTTGAATTGTTGTTCCGCTTCCTTTTGCTATTCTTTGCCTTCGACTTCCATCAATAATCGAATATTGTCTGCGTTCTTTAGGTGTCATTGAATTAATAATGGCTTCAATCTTGATGATTTCTTTTTCATCAACTTGAAAATTACGCAATTCTTTATTTGCACTAAAACCGGGAATCATTTTCATAAGATCAGTTAATGAACCCAGTTTACGAATAGAAACCATTTGGTCTCGAAAATCTTCTAGAGAAAACTCATTTTTTCTTAATTTTTTTTCTAATTCAACCGCTTTTTTCTCATCTACAATGCTCTGGGCCTTTTCAATAAAGGAAAGCGCATCGCCCATCCCTAAAATTCGAGATGCCATTCGATCGGGATGAAATGGTTCAAGCGCACTTGTTTTTTCGCCGACACCAATATATTTTAACGGCTTCCCAGTAACCGCTCGAATGGACAATGCTGCACCACCCCTAGCATCTCCATCCATTTTGGTCAATATGATTCCCCCAATGTCAAGTGCTTTATCAAAAACTGTGGCAATATTCACCGCATCTTGGCCTGTCATTGCATCCGCAATTAATAAAATATCTGATGGGCTAACGGCTTGTTTTATCTTAACAAGTTCATCCATTAATGTTTCATCAATATGGAGCCTACCTGCTGTATCAATAATAAGAACATCACAGCCAGCTTTCTGAGCTGATATTTTTGACTCAATACAAATACGAACAGGGTCCATATCAGTTGAAGATTGGAATACGGGTACGTCAAGTTCATTTGCTATTTTTTTTAACTGATCGATAGCCGCTGGCCGATACACATCAGCCGGAACCAAATATGGCTTTTTTCCTTTTTTACGCAATAAAATTGATAACTTACCCGCTGTTGTTGTTTTTCCTGATCCTTGCAGCCCAACAAGCATAATTGGACATGGAGAAGAACCTTTAATATTCAAATCTTCATGAGTTCTGCCCATTAATCGGGTTAATTCATCATTAACAATTTTAATGACTTGCTGGCCCGGAGTTAAACTCCGCATAACATCTTGGCCTAAGGCTCTCTCTTTTATTGATGATACGAAGTCTTTTACGACTTTATAATTCACATCTGCTTCAAGAAGCGCCATTCTGACTTCTTTAAGGCCATCTTCAATATTTTTCTCCGTTAAAATGCCACGGCCGGAAAGCTTTTTAAACGTATCGTAAAATCGATCAGTAATATTATCAAACATAAGTCATTCTATTCAAAAATACACATTCAGATTAAAGAAAAATAATAGCTTTATTTATTAAATTCTTGAATTTAATATCTTATCGATGATATGTCAAGAAAATAAGAATTATGATTTTTGCTCTAATTTTTTACATGTGGTTAATGATGACACCAAAAAATCAACAAGATATAAAACAATTCACACGTCACGATTTATCAGTCTGGCTGGCAGAGCATAACATAAAACCGTATCGTGCTGATCAAATTCTCAAATGGGTATATCTACGTCAACTAGATGATTTTTCTTTAATGACAGATATTCACAAATCTTTACGATTAACATTAAATGACCATTTTATTATTCAACGACTAAAAAAACAAAAGATAACTATTTCATCAGATCACACTCAGAAATACC